>NZ_JBQWLT010000007.1:0-235260 GCF_052545375.1 Halobellus sp. GM3
TTAATAGTTGGGAGTCGTCCTGTCTTCGTAGCGTGTTTTGTGTACCGAGTTGTCGGCTTCCTCCCCGAGGTCAAGCCTCGGGGCATCCGCCTTGACGCTTCTGTGAGCGTCTGATCTACCCATCTTGGAGAGCCTGGATCACGTAGACGATGTCGAACTGAACTTGGAACGCGGCGATCGAGGGGTTGATCGAAACATAATCCTCCTGCTTCGGCGCGCTTTGGTAGCATCCGCTGGCGGGCTTCGTCTTCGAGTTGTGTCAACTGCTCGCCCGCTTGCGGCGTAATCTCGACCTCGCTCATTCGTGCCTACTCGTCGCGGTCGACGTCGTACTTCTCTCCACGCTTCGAGGACACGTAGGTCCACATCCGTCGGACCCGCGTCTCGGTCGCTGTCCCGTCGCCGCTGGAATACGACGTCGACTGACCACTGCCGATATGTACACGGGGCCACAAGGTGTCGTATGCCACCATCGCACGTCCTCGTTCCGCTCGACGGGTCACCGCTTGCGGACGCGGCGTTCAGGGAGGCTCTCGACCTCTTCGAGTGTCGGGTGACCGTCCTGAACGTGGTGACGCCGCTTGACGCGGCGATGAGCGAGGGGGGGATCCTCACCCCCGGCGAGGACCGGCGTGAAGCCGCTCGTGAACGCGCCGACCGCATCGTCGACCGGGCGACGGCCCATGCCACCGAGGCCGATCGAGAGATCGAGACGGCAGTGGAGAGCGGCGATCCGGCCGAGGTCATCCTCACGTATGTCGACGCCCACGATGTCGACCACGTCGTGATAGGCGGTCACGGCGGCGAGCGGAGCACTATGCTTCGTCGGTTGCTCGGCACCGTGGCGACGCGCGTCGTCGGCGAGGCCCCCGTGACCGTGACGGTCGTCCGGTAAGCCGACTTCCTGTCTCGGGCTACGTCACCCCACAGCCGCGGGGTATGTCGAATCCGAGTGGTCACCGTGAATGCCCAGAGTCGCAGTTTCGGGTAGAAGTTAGCCACCGAGCACTGCGGAGAAGGCCTTGTAGAGCCCGAACCCGATCGCCGTCGAGGCCGCGAGCGTGATGAGCCAGAACGCGATGGTCACTCCGATCTTTCGGCGCGAGACGCCGGCCGAGCCGCCGGCGAGCCCGCCGCCGATGACGCCGGAAATAATGATGTTGTTGAACGAGATCGGGATTCCCAGCGCGATCGCCAGTTGTGCGATGATAAACCCCGGCACCAGCGCGGCGATGGAGCGTCGGACGCCCAGCTTCGCGTATTCGCGGGAGGTCGCTTGGAGCAGCTTGGGGGCGCCCATCCACGCGCCGGCCAGGATACCGGTCGCACCCAGTACAAGTAGGACGATCCCGGGGAGCCCGAGTTCGGTGCCGTAGAGGTTCTCCAGCGGCCCGGTCGCCAGTCCGACCTGACTGCCGCCACTGGAGAAAGCAACGACGCTCCCGAGAATAACGAGGAACGTCCGGATCCCCTTATCGACGGATTGCTGCGTACGGCGACGGATGAACCGGAAACTCACCGCGGCGGCGACCAGCGTCACGAGGACCACGAGCGGGTCGACCCTCACGACGGTCGGCGTCTCAATCAGCCGCGAGATGTAGCCGGTGATCGAGCTTTGGGTCGCATCGGGCGGCGACGGAATGACCGCCAGCTGGACGTTCGCGATGATCCCGCCGACGACCGCTGCCAAGAGTGGGACACCGACGGTCTCAGGGATGTCGTCACGGCGGAGGACGGTGGCGGTGAGATACGCGAGTCCGCCCGAAACCGGTGGGACGAGCACCCAGAAGAGCACGATACGGCGGTACGTCTCGATGGCCGGGTCACCGCCGAGTGAGAGCCCGACGCCGACCATCGCCCCGGTCGTCGCGAACGCCGCGGGGACGGGATAGCCGGTGTACACGCCGAACGCCATAAACGCGGTTGCGGTCAGCAGGCCAGCCGTCGCCGCCAGTGACGTGATCTGGACGCCGTTGATAAGCCCCGCACCGATCGTATCGGATATCGCCCCGCCCTGTGTCAACGCGCCGAGTGCGGCCAAGATGCCGACGAGGAAGGCCGCCCGCATCGTCGAGATGGCGTTGGCACCGATCGCCGGCGCAAACGGGGGTGAGTTACTGTTGGCCCCGAGTGCCCACGCCGTCGCGAGGCTCGTGACAGTCGCCAGCACGACGAGTGCCCAAAAGACGATCCCCACCACGCTCAGGATCCTCCAGGGGCGGAGTCCCGAGTCATGCCTGTACGTTCCGTCGACGCGGCGTTTAAACGTTCGCACGTTAGGGCGCTCTGCCAAGGTAGTGTTTAGTTTGGAGCATTGAGCCAAGCGGCAAATGCTTGAAGCCAATTTTCAGCGGGTTGAGGCTCAACGTGGCTGTAACAGTTTGAAAAAGACGACGTACGACGCTTGCGTTCTCGAAAGATTCGCTCGATGGCATTCCGATTTCCAGTCCGTTCGGTTTGAAATCGGAGTCCAGCTCTGGCCAGCGCGGTTTGGAGGTGTTGAGCGCCATCGACCAGAAATACGGCAGATTCGACATCGTGTTTCTGGCGAAGTTCACGCAGAAAAATCTCGGTTAACGCGGTGGTTGTCGTCGAAAACAATCGCAAGTGCAGCAGGTCATTTGTGTCGGGGTCGGCAGCAGCGTACAGCCAGAATTGCTGATCGGTGATTCGAATCACGGTCTCGTCGAGCGCAACGTGATTCGGGCTTTGACCCTCTGCAGGCTGTAGATCTGCCTTCTGCACCCAATCGTGGATTGCTTTGCGAGATCGATCGACACCCAGTTCTTCGAGGATAGAGACGGTATTCGACAGCGACAGTCCCGCTAACTGGAGTTGAATACCGAGCTTCATCGCACGCTCGGGTGTCCGCTGTCGCTCCACAAAATCCAAATCAATCCAGTCCGTGCATCCACTGAGGCGGGCGATTTCTGCCATAGACCAGCAAGAAATTCTCCCGCCTCACCCTTCATCCTTAACTAAACACGACCCATCGTAGGGAGCAAATTTATTCTATTAGAGAAAATATCTGGAAGTGTACTGACCGCTCGGTGCAGGTCAGCTGATCACTTGTTGGTCAGATACCAAGCAGCACCGACAGTAAGGACGCTTGCAAAGGCAACGTCTTTGGCTCCGTTGCCGGTGGTGACCACCTCAGGCTCACCGAATGGGGGTAGCAAATCCACTTCGGTGTGAGATCGAGCAGGTCGTTTTCTCATTGTGGGAGGGGGGTCACCTCCCAACAACTCTTGATTGACCTCAGTTTGGCCATAGTTGCTTACATCATAGTCATATCCATATACACTTAAATTATCGGTCTGTTTATGTGATAACGCGTTAAAAGTTTAAAGCTTTGAATCGGGGTCATACGTCCTTTTAGCGTCGTTTACTGTATTACTGTAACACAGTATTTAACCCACACCTGTCTGATAAAGTATTGAAGTACTATCATCACAAGGTGGATTGCTAAAGACAAAAATCAAACCGGTCAAATACGGTAAACTGAACCGCAAAGTTTCCAACTGGTGAAACAAGCCGATACGCGTCCCTACGGGGGAAGGTGCCGGTCGTACACGTTCCGCCGATGCCCGACTACCTCGACGACGAGAACGTCGGCCTCGCGGTCCCACGTGATGATCTCCCGATAGTCACCGGCGCGGAGCTTGTAGTAGGGCCATCCACTGAGCGGACCGAGGCGGTGCTCGGTCCACTCTCGCGCCTCGGCGAGCTTCGTCAGAATCCGCTCGCGGGCTTCATCTTCGAGCTGTGCCAACTGCTCGTCGGCTTGCGGCGTAATCTCGACCTCCGTCGTTCGTGCCTACTCGTCGAGGTCGACGTCGTACTTCTCCGCGACGTCGTCGAGGGAGCGGGTCTCGCCACGCTCCCGCTGCTCGCGGCTCGTCTCCAGAACGTCGAGCGTCTCTTCCGACAGCGTCACCGACGGATTCAACCAATCGCGGAGGGCGTCACGGATCGCCTCCGAGCGCGAGGCGTACCCCCGGCGCTCGTACTCTTCGTCGATCGCCTCCAGTACCGAGGCGGGAACGCGGGCGTCGATCTTTACCATCTGCCCGTTCTCGGGCGCGTTGGTGTCGGTGCTCATATGTTGTGAGACGCTTGTCTCACAGATATAGCTTTCCCACTGTCTCAGGGGACCTACCGACTTCTCGGACAAGTCGGAACCGAACCGCCGAATCCGACCCTGATTCCGCGCCGATCACGCCGCTCCCGTAGGTCCATCTTGCAACCTTCTCTGTAGAATCCGGAAGATGAGTAGCAGCGTACCAAACGCGTGAATCCACTTCTCCCATTCGTGCACCCCAGCATCAGATTCAAGCCCTACACGGTTGTTCCTACAGGTATGGGAACGAAATCGGTCCGCCTCGACGAGGACACGTACGCCTATATCGAGGCGCACAAGCGCGAGGACGAAACGTTCTCGGAGGCGGTCGACCGCCTCACTCACCGCCCGTCGGTCACCGACCTCGCCGGTCTCCTCGATCGGGAGGACGTCGACACGATGCGAGACGCGATCGAGGAGGCGGACGAGCGCGACGTCGAGGAGGTTCGCGAGCTGCGGGAGCGATTCCGTAATTCTTGATACGGCGTTCGTTCTCGATCTCCTCGCTGGCGACGAAGGCGCGGAACAGAAAGCCGAAGCCTTGGAGGAGAGCGGCGTAGTGATGAAGCTCCCCGCGATGACCGTCACGGAGCTGTATATCGGGATCGGGACTGGTGTCGCGGACGACGAGGAAGAACGACAGATCCGGCAGATCATCGAGGCACTCCCGTTCATCCCGATGGATCTCGGCCTTTCTCGGCGCACTGGACGGATGCTCGGGGAATCCGGTAACGTCGTTGGGAAAGGTGATGCGGCGATCGCGGCCGCTGCGGAACGCGAAGACGAGGCTGTTTTGACGCGGAACGCCGACGATTTCGAGACGTTAGGCGTCGACGTGGAAACCTACTGATCGGCCGCTCCCGTAGGCTTATATTCCAACCTTCTCCAGCCAGACGAGATGAGACTAGAAGCGACCTCGAAGCCGGATCAGTATCACGTGTGGATGACCGACGACGAGCTCGAGGATCTCCGCCGAGCAGCGGCGACGTATCGCGATGATCTCGTGATCCAGCTCGGCGGCTACGTCGGCCTCCGCGCTTTCGAGATCCCGCAGATCTGTCCGAACCACGTGAAACGCACCGACGACGGTGACCACGACCGCCTTCGGGTGCCGGAGGGGAAGGACACGACCGGGAGCGGCGGGAAGCCGCGCGATGCCTACCTCCCGAAGGACCTCGAAGGCGACGTCCACCGATACCTGACCGCCGAGGGCGTCGACCGCGAGGAGCCGCTGGTGCCGCTCTCAGAGCGCGGGGTTCGGGACGTGGTCAAACGCACGGCCGAGCGCGCGGCCGACCAGACGGGCGACGCGAACTTTCAGTACGTGAGTAGTCACGATCTCCGCCGACGGTTCGCTCAGCGGCTCCTCGTCGACGAGCAGGTGAACCCGAGAGTCGTGATGCAGGTGGGCGGCTGGTAGTGCTTCGGGATCGTGACGAGACCGGACCCGCTGTCGTTTCGGAGTTTCTGCATAGCTGCCGCGTGACAACCCCCCGTGATAAAACTATCTCCGCAGCAGCATCTAACGAGGAAACGACCGGCTTAGCCGAATCTTCTTTTGATTCACTTGTGACGAGGTCCGGAGCGATCTCCACGAACGGGTACCGGGTATACCGCGAAAATCGGATTTTGAGCGAATATCGAGAAAAAAGCGATCGCACCGGGGCCGGAGATCGGGATCGACGCCTCTGTCCGCTGACAGACCGATCGCGAGCGCGCGCACCGAGACAAGAATGAGTGGTTAGGCGGCTCGATTGGTGGTCGTCTGCGAGTCGGTCATTATAGGAAAGTGAGGTACGGCGGCTGGGTAGTGAGAATAAATCGTCAACACGTTACCGGCAAAGGGTGCCGGACGGCGGTACGAATACACCGGTTTCTGGTGGGGGTAGTTACTTAAAGAAACAGCGCCGTGTGTCGACTACTGGACGCGCGAAGCGCGTATGGACTCGCGGGGATTTGAACCCCGGGCCTCTTCCTTGCGAAGGAAGCGATCTGCCACTGATCTACGAGCCCGCAATCGAATCGAAGGCGGCGGATCATTTGTACCTTCTGTTTCGTCCGCCGCGCGTGGTGCGATATCACACCGCCGCGAAGCGACGCACAGCGATGATACCGACGCCCTAGCGGCGTGACCCGACTGCCGAATCGGTTCTGCGTGTCGGGTTCACAGACGCCGTCAGTCTTCGAGGACGATCTCGATACTGACGTCGTTGGGCACCTGAATCCGCATCAGCTGCCGGAGCGCGCGTTCGTCGGCGTCGATGTCGATGAGACGCTTGTGGACGCGCATCTCCCAGTGCTCCCACGTGGCGGTCCCCTCGCCGTCGGGGGACTTCCGCGTGGGAATCTCGAGCGTCTTCGTCGGCAGCGGGATCGGACCGCTGAGGTTGACCCCCGTCTTGTTCGCGATCTCGCGAACGTCGTCGCAGATGTTGTCGAGGTCGTCCGGGCTGGTCCCGGCGAGACGAACGCGTGCTTGCTGCATCTATCGCTCGTTGACCTCGAGGACCTTTCCGGCCGCGATGGTCTGACCCATGTCGCGGACCGCGAAGGACCCGAGTTCGGGGATGTCGCCCGACGGCTCGATGCTGAGCGGCTTCTGCGGTCGCACGGTCACGACCGCGGCGTCGCCGGACTGGATGAAGTCGGGGTTCTCCTCGGCGACCTCACCCGAGGCGGGGTCGAGCTTCTGATCGATCGACTCGATCGTACAGGCGACCTGCGCCGTGTGGGCGTGGAAGACCGGCGTGTAGCCGGCGGTGATGACCGAGGGGTGCTGCATCACGACGATCTGCGCTTTGAACGTCTCGGCGACCGACGGCGGGTCGTCGGCGGGGCCACAGACGTCACCGCGGCGGATGTCGTCCTTGCCGATGCCGCGGACGTTGAATCCGACGTTGTCACCGGGGCCGGCCTGCGGCACCTCTTCGTGGTGCATCTCAACGGTCTTGACCTCGCCGCCGACGTCCGACGGCTGGAAGGAGACGTTGTCGCCGGGGCTCATCGTCCCCGTCTCGATACGTCCGACCGGGACCGTCCCGATACCGGAGATGGTGTAGACGTCCTGGATCGGGAGTCGCAGCGGCGCGTCCGTCGGCGGCTGCGGCTCCGGCAGGTTGTTGAGCGCTTCCAAGAGCGTCGGGCCGTCGTACCACGACGTGTTCTCGGAGGCCTCGGCGACGTTGTCGCCCTCGAACGCGGAGATCGGAATGTACAGCGCGTCGTCGGCGTTGAACTGGACCTGGTTGAGGAGCTGGTTGACCTCCTCTTTGACGTCGTTGTAGGAGTCCTCGCTGTAGTCGACGAGGTCCATCTTGTTGACGCCGATGATGAGCTCGTTGATGCCCAGGGTGCGGGCGAGGAAGACGTGCTCGCGGGTCTGCGGTGCGACACCGTCGTCGGCGGCGACGACGAGGACCGCGTTGTCAGCCTGCGAGGCGCCCGTGATCATGTTCTTGACGAAGTCACGGTGGCCCGGGCAGTCGACGATGGTGAAGTAGTAATCGTCGGTGTCGAACTCCTGGTGGGCGATGTCGATGGTGACCCCGCGCTCGCGCTCTTCGGCGAGGTTGTCCATCACGTAGGCGAACTCGAAGCCGCCCTTGCCCTTCTCTTCGGCTTCCTCTCGGTGCTGCTCGATTACGTGCTCGGGGACGGACCCTGTCTCGAACAGGAGCCGTCCGACCAGCGTACTCTTTCCGTGGTCGACGTGGCCGATGATGGCCAAGTTCTGGTGCGGTTTGTCACTCATAGGTGGGTCACGCGCTAAGGCGCTCTGTACCGCCTTCTTTAGCCAGAAAGCCCTAAAACCATTTCGATACGTAGACGGCCGAAACGCCGCAGTATCGCGGTTTGTGGGAGCATCTACCACGGGGAACACCGCCAGATTTCCGGGGTGGTGTCGACACCGGCTCGACCTCAGCCGAGCCGCCCTACGTCGCCGAGAACCGCTGAGGCGGTCTCCGGTCCGCCCGCGCCGCGCCCGCTGAGATTCAGCTGGCCGGCGTTCGTCGTCTCCAGTTGGGCGATGTTTCGCGTTCCGGTCACCGCGAGCGCCGCGTTCTGGGGGACTAACCGCGGCCCGACGCGGATCTCCTCGCGCGTCGCCTCGCCGACGAGTCTGATCGTTCGGCCGTCCTCGGCGGCGAGGTCGAGGGCGCTCCCGGGCACGTTGGTGATCCCCTCGACGTCCGCGTCCGCGAGCGTGAACTCCCGCTCGCCCTCCGAGAGGACGTTCGCGAGGATGACGCACTTCAGCGCGGCGTCGGTCCCCTCGACGTCGAAGGTGGGGTCGGCCTCGGCGACGCCGAGGTCCTGCGCCTCCGCGAGGACGTGCTCGTAGTCGATCCCCTCTGCGGCCATCCGCGAGAGGATGAAGTTCGCCGTCCCGTTGAGGACGCCCCGAACAGCGGTGACGTGCGACGGCGAGAGGTCCTCGATGGTCGAGACGATCGGGATCGCCCCGCCGACGGTCGCCTCGAACCGGACCTCGCCGGCGCTTTCGCGTTCCAGTTCGCGCACGTCGCCGTAGCGTTCGGCGACCGGCCCCTTGTTCGCGAGAACGACGTGTCGGTCGCGCTCCAAGGCGGCCTCGACGTGCGAGAAGCCGGGTTCGGCGTCGCCGAGCGTCGTCGGCGTCGCCTCGACGAGGACGTCGTAGTCGGCCTCCAGCGCGGCCGCGGGGTCGTCATCGCCGACGCGTCCCTCCGAGGACTTCCGGTCCAAGGCGGACGCGACGTCGACCGACTCGGCGTCGACGACGGCCGACGACGAGTCCGCGAAGGCGACCACGGCGTGTCCGTACTCAGCGGCCAGTTCGGCGACCGAACTCCCGACCGCGCCCGCCCCGATAACGGCGAGGCGCTTTCCGTCGGTCATACCGCACCTCCGGTGAGGGGTTCGACCACGTGCAGGTCCTTCTCGGCCGCGATCTCCTCGACGACCGAGAGCGCGTCGGCGGTCTCGCCGGTGCGCGTCGCCATCCGGAGGCGGGCGCTCGACACGTCGCTCCGGCCCTCCGGAGCGGTCATCGAGAGGTCGTCGATCGACGTCGAGGGGTGCTTTTCGATCCGCTGAAGCGTGTCCGAGAGGTCGGTGTCGACGAGGTGGCCGACGAGGAGCACGACGAGCTCTTCGGCGTAGTGCTCTGCGCCCGCCTGAACGACGTTGACGCCCGCCTCGCGGAGCGCCGCGACGATCGCCTCGAAGCGGGCCGGCGTGGCCTCGACGTCGACCTCGACGGGGATTCGACCGCGCGGCGTGACGTTCCCCCGCTCGTGGAAGATCGAAAGCAAATTGCCGCCGTTCTCGGAGATCGGCTGTAAGGCGGCCAGAAGCTGCCCCGGCTCGTCGGCGAGTTCGAGCCGGATCGTGTGCGGCTGCGGCTCGCCGCTGCCGTCAATCTCCGCGTCCCGCCCGTCAGCCGCCGGGTTCGGGGACGCGGGTTCGTCGCCCGTTGCTCCCGGTTCGGCGTCGGCCTCTGCCTCGGCGTCCGCGTCGGCCTCCGAGTCGGATCCGAGCGTTGACGTCACAGATAGCTCACTCCGGGGCGTTCGTCGTTCTCACAGCGCGGTTCCGAGGCCGATACGCGAGCCGACACACCGGCTCGACAGTCCGCTCCCGCGCCGATAGATCGAGCGCGTGAGGCCGAATCCGTACACATACCACAAGGTCAACTGCCGGACCGATATAAGCCTTCGTCGATGGCACGCCTTGCCGGCGTCACAAACGGGCGTAGAATCACTCCGCGTGGGACCGAAAACTCCGCGTGGGACCGAAACGGTCCCCGATTGGCTCAGGCGCGCGGAACCGACAGCGTCACCGTCGTCGCGTCGTCCCGCTCCGCGAACGAGAGCCTCCCGCCGTGTGTGTCCGCGACCGTCTTCGCGACCCAGAGCCCCAGCCCGCTCCCGTGCGTCAGCTGCGTGATGTCCGTCTCACCACCGACGACCTCCCGCTCGTGGTCGGGGATCCCATCGCCCCGGTCGGAAACCGACAGTTCGACCGTATCGGGAAGCACGTGGACCGAGGCCTCGACGGGCGGCTCGCCGTGTCGGGCGGCGTTTTCGAGCAGCTCGTCCAGCGCCGTGCGGAGCCCGTCGCTCGCGCGCACCGTCCCATCGAGGTCGTCGGGGGCGTCGAACGCGAACTCGACGTCGGGGAAGCGCTCGCGAGCGCGCTCGACGCGCTCCTCGAAGACCGCCGCCGGATCGGTCGGTTCGTACTCCTCGAGCGGGCGGTCGCGCTCCCGCGTGATCGCTTTCGCGCCCTCGGCGAGGCTCCCGACCGTGCCGGCGCTGCGCTTCAGGACGGCCGCCGACCGGCGAAGCTGCTCGTCGTCGGGGCGGTCGGCGACGATGTCGGCGTGGCCCGAGAGCACCTGCGCCTCGTTTCTGAGGTTGTGTCTGAGCACGCGGTTCAGTACCGCCGTCCGCCGGCGCTCGCGGGCGAGTTGCTCCGCGCGGACCCGCCTCGCGTCGTAGACGCCGATGATGACGTGCGCGGCCGCGCCGATCGCCAGCAGGTTTCCGACGGTGAACATCGACGGGGCGATGCCGCCCGAGAGGCGGTTCTGCGCGTACGCGTGCGCGAGCATCACGCTGCCGAGCACGACGACGCCGAGGAGGTTCCAGACGGCGATCCGCGCCGCGTTGCGGTCGCTGAACCCGCTGTAATAGAGCAGGCCGCCGACCGCGACGAGCGCGACGGAGACGAGGGTCCCGACGACGCCGAGCCCGACCGCCACCGGGCCGCCGCCGTCGAGCACCGGAAAGAGGTTCGGGACGAGCAGCACGAGCCCTGTCAGCGAGATGACCGCGCTGGCGACCACTCGCGTTATCGACGTCCCCCGTCGCGCGACGGTCTCCGGCGGCGAGCCGAAGCCGACCCGATCGAACAGGGTGAGAAGTCGTGTTCGCATACGGACAGTCCACGGAGAACGGACGCTTGAAACTACTGGCCCCGCTATCGACCCGGAGAATCTGGGACGACGATCGCGGCGTCCTCGGAGAATCTGCGATCAGGCGTCGAGTCGGGCCGACGACCGACCGTCGAACCGAGCGAGTCGGTCCGCGCGCGGTTCGAGGCGAAAGCCGCGCCGATCAGCTCAGAACTGGTCGACCGACTGGGGGAGTTCGAGCTTCATTCCCTTCCGCTCGCGGATCTCCATAATCTTCTCGCGCTGGAGGTTGTCCACGAGCACGCGGAAGCCGGCGTTCTCGGTGTTCCACGACGCGCGGCCCTCGGTCGCAGAGCGGATGTCCGAGGAGAAGCCGATCATCTCTTCGACGGGCGCGATGCCCTCGATGACCATCAGGTCGCCCTCTTGGAACATGTCGTCGACGCGGCCGCGACGACCCTGGATCTCGCCGGAGGCCGAGCCCATGTGTTCGGAGGGAACGTCGATCCGGACGTTCTGGATGGGTTCGAGCAGCTTGATGTCGGCGTCGATGAGCGCGCGGTGGACGGCGTTGCGGACGGCGGGGATGACCTGCGCCGGACCGCGGTGGATGGTGTCCTCGTGCAGTCTCGCGTCGTGCAGTCGGAGCAGCGCGCCCTGAACGGGCTCGTTGGCCAGCGGACCGTCGTCGAGGGCCTCGTCGAGCCCCTCGATGACGAGTTCCATCGTCTCGTTGAGGTGCTGGATCCCCTTCGTGTCGTCGATGAGGATGTTGGTGCCGTGGATGTGCTCGACCTCTTGGGAGGTGTCTTTGTCCATCCCGGCCTCCTGCAGCGCCTCGCGGCGCTCCAGTTCGGGCATGTCCATCGAGACCTCGCCGAGCTTGATCGCGTCGACGACGTCCTCCGAGAGGGGCTCGACGGTGATGTAGAACTTGTTGTGGCGGTTCGGCGAGACGCCCTCGACCTCGCGGGAGGCCTGCTGCGGGGCCTCGCGGTAGACGACGATCGGTTCGCCCGTCTGGACCGGAATGCCCTGGTTCTTCTGGATACGCTGGGTGATGACTTCGAGGTGCAGCTCGCCCTGTCCGCTGATGAGGTGCTCGCCGGTGTCCTCGTTGATTTCCACCCTGATGGTCGGGTCCTCCTTCGCGACCTGCTGGAGCGTCTCGATGAGCTTCGGCAGGTCGTCCATGTTCTCCGCCTCGACGGACTTCGTGATGACCGGCTCGGAGATGTGCTCGATCGACTCGAACGGCGTCATCTCGAGGGACGAGACGGTGGAGCCGGCGATGGCGTCGCGCAGGCCGGTGACGGCCGCGATGTTCCCGGCGGGGACGCCGCGATCGAGCTCCTCGCGCTCGCCGCCCATGAAGATCCCGACCGACTGCACGCGGTTCTTGCCCGCGGTGCCGGAGACGTACAGCTCCTGTCCCTGCTTGATCGTCCCGCTGAACAGCCGTCCGGTGGCGATCTCGCCGGCGTGGGGATCCATCGAGATGTCCGTCACCATAAAGACGACCTCGCCCTCGTCGTCGACCTCGCGCATCTGGCGCGCGAGCTCGGACTCGTCGTCACCGCGCCAGACGCGCGGGATGCGGCGGGGCTGGGCGTCGAGCGGGTTCGGGAAGTGCTCGGCGACCATGTCGAGCACGACGTCCGACAGCGGCGTCTGCTCGTGGAGTTCGAGCCGCTGATCGTTGCGCTCCATCTCGATGATCTCGGGGAAGCCGATCCCGGTGCGGACCATCGACGGCGCGGAGACGCCCCACTTGTAGAGCGCCGATCCGAACGCGACAGTGCCGTCCTCGACGGAGACCGTCCAGTCGTCGATGTCGTCGCGGTCCTCGGTCATCCCGCGGATGAGTTCGTTGACGTCGCCGATGACGTCCATCAGGCGCTCCTGCATCTCCTCGGGGCCCTCTTGGAGCTCGGAGATGAGGCGGTCGACCTTGTTGATGAACAGCGCGGGCTTGACGCCCTCCCGCAGCGCCTGCCGGACGACCGTCTCGGTCTGCGGCATCGCGCCCTCGACGGCGTCGACGACGACGAGCGCCCCGTCGACCGCGCGCATCGCACGCGTCACGTCGCCGCCGAAGTCGACGTGGCCGGGCGTGTCGATGAGGTTGATGAGGTGGTTTTCCTCCTCGTACTCGTGAGTCATCGAGACGTTCGCCGCGTCGATGGTGATCCCTCGCTCCTGTTCGTCCTCCTCGGTGTCCATCATCAGACGGGTCGCCTCGCCCTCGTCGGCGATCATCCCCGCCCCCGCGAGGAGGTTGTCTGTCAGCGTCGTCTTCCCGTGGTCGACGTGAGCCGCGATGGCGATGTTCCGGATGTTCTCCGGTTTGTCCATCAGTTGCTCACACTCTTGTACGATCTTTTTTCGTCGGCCCATTATACGAGCCAGTACCGGCAGGAGGGTCAAAAGGGTAGTGTTTTGCCGATGCCGAAATCGACGGGTACGACGGTCGATGACTGGGTATGCGTCGTTTTGACACGATCCGCGGCGTCGACGGGCTATAGCAGCGTTTGCAACTGAGTGCGCATTCGATCGCACGCAGTCGTGCGGTCGAGTGTGTACAGACTTGCAAACGCTACTATAGCGTGGCGGTCGCACGCCTTCGCTCGCGGGGTCACACGACGGCGCGCGGTATCGCGGCCGTTACTCGGACGGCGATTTCTGCTTGACCTTCCGGTAGGCGGCTTTCACGCCGACGCTCGTCTCGCCGACCATCGCGCCGACGAGGCCACCGAGAGCGCCGCCTGTGCTCGCCGCGTTCCGACTGATTATGCCCCCGAGTCCGGCACCGATCGCTGCGCCGATCGCGGCGTACTTTGCGCGGTTGATGATTCGTGTTATCTTGGACTTCATAGTTGAACCAACGAACGGACAGCGTAAAAATATTCGTACGTTTCCACATAATTTGTGAGATGGTATCGGTCATCTCTCACCGCACAATGTCGAGGTACGGACGGAGAACGCATCTATACACCCCCCACCGCTTCGGCGTCGACCCGTCGAAGACGGCCCCGGAGTAAGAGTCTTGTCCGCCGGCACCGTGAGAGTAGTACGCATGGACTTGCGAGTACAAGGGACCGTCCCGGCCGGTCCGTTTCTCGGCGCGGCGGATCTGTTCGAGACCGAGCACGACCTCGAGTACCCGGTGTACGTCGACGTCAGGACCGACCCGGACGAGCGGACATGGGCGGCGCACTACGACGAGTACCACGTCCTGAACATCTCCCGGCAGGCCGCGACGAGCGCGATGGCCCGAGAGCTCGTCGTTCACGAACTCGCGCACATGGCCCGAAACGAGGAGGGCCACGTCTCACACCACCTCAAGACCGAAGAGGCGCTCTTTCTCGCGCTCTCGGGCGAGTCCGTCGAGCGGCGGAAGGTCGCACACTGCTATCAGATCGCGAACCACATGAAGGACATCTACGCCGACGACCTCACCCTCTCGGTGATGCCGCCGGAGAAGCTGGTCGCCTTCCTCGAATCCGAACTCGCCCGCGCGGTCGCCACCCGATCCGACCCCGCCCCGTGGCCCGATTCGCGCCGGGTCACCGCCGGGTCCGATCCGGAGATCACCGCCGTGAACGCGGCGTTCGCGCTCGGTCTCGTCGAGCGCCACGGCGTCGTCGACAGGGACCACCGCATCTACGATCTGGCGCACGCCGCCGCGGACGACGCGCCGAACGTCGACCTCGACGCGTTCAAGCGGCGGTTCCGCTCGCTCGGAGACGACCCCTCAGACAGCGAGTACCGGAAGGCGCTCGTCGACGCGACCCGCGCGTACGTCGTCGGCGACGGCGGGGGCTCGGTGGCCGCCGACTGACCGCGGACAACCTCACACGAAGACAGCGGGTCGTCGACTCGACCGGGCGGCCACACCGGTCTCGGTCGGGGAATCGAATCGGAGAAACGGGAACGAAAGGAGTGTGCTGTCGGTGCGAACGGTCTAGCGCGCGGCTTCGGCGACGCGTTCGGACTCCTCTTTCTGCCCGATCGCGTACGACTGGACGTCGTAGTTGGCCGCGCCGATGAGCACCTGCGCGAGGGCGTCCGAGGCGCTCTGGGCGGTCTTATAGGAGGCGCGCTGGGTTCCCTCCGCGATGAACTTCAGCGACTGGTCGACGCGGCGCTGCGGCGCGACGTCGACGGCCTGCGGGACGGAGATCCCGCCGTACTTCAGGCGGACGGTCTCCTCGCGCGGGGCGGCGTTCTCGACCGCGCGGACGAGGACCTGCACGGGGTTCTCCTCGGTCCGGTCGTGGACGGTCTCGAAGGCGTCCTTGACGATCTTCATCGTCTTCTGCTTGTGGCCCGTGTTCTCCTCGGTCTGCATCAGGCGGTTGACGAGCCGCTCGACGACGCTGAGTTCGGACTTCTTGAACTGCTTTCCGGCGTGTCGCCCCATCGTGTGGGCGATGGGCGTGACGTTGATGTAGCGCTCCGTGGAGGGGTCGCGGTACTCGATCTCTGCGACGTCCCAGACGCCGAACAGCTGTGCGTTCGACTCCGCCTCCTCGCTGTCGGCGGGAGCGTCGGGTTCGGGAGCTTCGCTTTCGGACATCTCAGCGCACCGGTTTCTCGGCGTTGCCGCGGACCAGTTCGATCATCGAGACGCCGTTGACCTTCTCGACTTTGTAGTTCACGCCCGAGAGGTCGCCCATCGCGCGACCCTTCGCGCCGCCGATCCCGGCGATCGTGACCTCGTCGTGCTCGTCGATGAACGAGATGGCGCCGTCGCCCGGACAGAAGGCGGTGACCTGTTTCCCGTTCTTGATGAGCTGCACTCGGACGCACTTTCGGATGGCCGAGTTGGGCTGTTTCGCTTCGATACCGACCTTCTCGAGGACGATCCCGCGTCCCTGCGGGGCCCCCTCGAGGGGGTCGGACTTCGCTCCGAGACCGCGTTCGCGGCGCGCGTACTCCGAGTCGGACCAGCGTCGCTTCTGCCGGTCCTGCTTGAGTTTGCGCGCGGCGTATTTGCCGTTCGCCATAGTAACCCGGGTTTCCCGTCGGAGCTACTTAAGCCTCCCTTTTCGATCCCGGCGAAACGGCCGCAGGTCCGATTAGCGACCCCTAAGAAGGGTTCTGAGGCCGTCTTTTCTGTTCCAGTTCGCGACCGCTCGCGGAGGCAGAGCGACTCAGCGGCGCGGAGACCGTGTCGTTTCGAATTCAGCTGTCCCCGCTTTCCCGTCTCGCTCTCCCGCTCTTTCTCCGTCTACTCGTCAGTCCGTCCCCTCCTCCGTCGGCTCACTCGTCCGCTCGTCGACTCGACCGTCGAGGTCGACCGAAATCCCGCCGCTGAGTTCGTACTCCGAGGCTGGCCCGAGCGTCACCCCGACGCCGTCGAGCCGACGTTTCACCCGTCGTCGGAAGTCAGACCGGAGCGCCGGGAGGTTGAGATCCATCGGGTCTGCAATCCAGCACTCGGCCCGCACCCGGATCGCGGCCTCCTCGAAGCCGTCGAGCGTCGCGGTCGGTTCGGGCACCTCGAGTGTGCGGTCGTCGTTCCGCGCGACCTCGACGAGTTCCCGGAGGACCAGCTCGACGTCGTCGTCGTAGGAGATGGTCACCGACTCGACGATGCGGTAGCGTTCGCCGCCGTACGGCCGCCTGAGCGTGCTCGCGGTCAGCTCTGTGTTCGGTACGGTGATCGTCTCGTTGTTCACTGTTCGGATCCGGGTCACGCGGAAGTCGACCGCTTCCACGATTCCCTCGCCGTCGGGCCAAGCGATCCAGTCGCCGACGTTGAAGTCGGGATCGGCGATCAGCGACAGCCCGCTCACGAGCGACCCGATGAAACCCTGGCTCGCCGCGCCCACGACGAGCGTCAGCGCGGCGACGATGATGGTGAGGTTCGAGAGGAACCGCCAGAGACCCGCGCCGACGATACCGATGAGGAGCGCGACGAAGACGATGGCGGCGTGCAAGTACGTCTCTGCGGCCGTCTGGAGCGTGGGGTTGTTCCGGTTTCGCTCCGCGATGATCCGGATCGCGACCGGAAGGACGAGCGCCCGTCCGAGCACGTAGACCACGAGCGCACTGAGCGCGAATCCCGCCGCCGTCCGGAAGAGGTCGCGGTACGCGTCGGCGACGACCCCCTCGAACGTACCGGGCGGGATTACCTGTCCGGGTGGCATCCGCCGTCCCGGCGCCGACAGGGCGGTCCCGAGCAGTCCGTGTGACACGTTCCCCAAGACGGGCAGCACCGCAAAAAATCCGGGAGTATCCCCAAGTGACTGGTACGCACCCGTCCGCCGGTTCGCCGCGTTCGCGGCGGCGGAGAGGTGGGCCAGTCGCGTCGGCGGAAAGCGTCGGCCGACGCCCTCACGTCAACTGGATGTCGTCGATATCGTAGTGGCGGCTCGCGAGCGTCCGCGCGGTCTCGATGTTCCTCCCGTCCGCGCCGATGGCGACGCCGCGGTCCGCCTCCGGGACCTCGACGTACGCCACCCGCTCGCCGCCCTGTTCGGAGAGCGTCACGTGCCGGACGGCCGCGGGCGCGAGCGCGCTCTCGACGAAGGCGGTCGGCGTGTCGGCGTCCTCGACCAGTTCGACGTCGCGACCGATCGCCCGCTCGACCGCCTGCACGTGCGATCCGCCGGGACCGATCGCGGTCCCCATATCGCCGGCGGCGACGAGGATGACCACCCGGTCGTCGAAGACGAGGCAATCGCGGGCCGTCGCGCCCGTCTCGTCCTCGAAGCGGGCGATGTACTGGCGCGCGGCGTCCGACAGCGTGACACGCATCGACGGTCAGTCGTCCGAGCGCTCGGCCGGGGTCGTGCCGCCGTCCGACTTGATCGATCCCATCCGGAGGTCGACGTCGCCCGTGCCGATGGCGACGGGCTTGCCGACGATGACGTTCTCGATGACGCCGTCGAGGTCGTCCTCCTCGCCGTGAACCGCCGCGTCCAGCAGGTGATTGACCGTCACCTCGAAGGCGGCGCGGGCGAGCACGGAGTCCTTCGAGCCCGAGATGCCGTGTCGGCCGATCGATTCGATCTCGCCGCGGTTCGTCATGATGTCCGCGACGAGCATCAGGTGGCGGATGTTCACGTCGTCGAGGCCCTGCTCTTTCAGCGTCTCCATCGTCTCGTTGATGATTGTCTCGCGGGCGGCCTCGACGCCGAGGTTGCGGTAGACCTCGTGGATGTTGTTACTCGTCGACCGCGAGGCGTCGACGCCCTCGATCGAGAGGACGTCGCCGAAGGCCGACCCCTCGGTGTAGAGGACGAACTCCTCGCCGTCGGTCTTCTCGTTGTCCTCCTTGCGGATGACGACGCGGGAGATGTCCTCTAAGCCCTTGAAGACGATGTCGCGCAGTTCCTCGACGAGCTGGAGGAGCCGCCGGTAGCTCGGCTCGTCGGGGCCGAACTCGATGAGCGTCTCCGAGCGACGCGTGCTGACGCCGAGGGCGTCCTCGATGGTCTCGGCGATCTCCTGGGCGACAGTGTCGACGCTGTCGACGGTCGGCCACCGCTCGGCCAGCGTCTCCTCGTTGAGGTCGACCTGCACGACCATGTCCGCCACGTTCGTCGAGATGTCGCCGAGCGCGAGGATCTTCGTCGCCTCCATCTGCCAGACGACCTCGTGAGCGCGCTCGCGGTTCTCGGCGTACTCGTCTTCGAGGTGAACCGTCATCATCGGCGTGTCGGGCGTCTTCCGCGCGTCCACCAGCTCGATGAGCCGCGGCAGCCCCTGCGTGACGTCGATTTCCGCGACGCCCGCGTAGTGGAACGTGTTCATCGTCATCTGTGTACCGGGTTCACCGATGGACTGCGCCGACACCGTTCCGACGGGGTCGTGCGCCTCGACGCGGGAGTCCTCATAGCGCGAGGAGATCGCCTGCGCGATCTCGTCGGCCTGCTCGAGGGTGACTCCCTCGCGCTCTTCGATGGTCTGGTAGATGCGGTATCGGAGGCTCTCGGGCAGGTTGTGGTCCCGAACGATCGCCCGGATGTCGTCGGTCACGTGCTCGTAGTCGTCAGTCATCGGATTCCACCCCCACGCCGCCGGCCTTGTCCAGGCCGGGTCCGGCGTACTCCGAGATGTTCGTCGGTCGCTGCTTCCGGCCGAGGAAGCGCTCTTTCTCCGCTTCCGACGTGAACTCGGCGTCGAGGATCCGGTCGGCGACGTTCTCGACGTCGATCGGGTTGTCCTCCGAGGAGGAGACCTTCACGGGCGAGGTGCCGTCCTCGCCGAACTCGAACTGGACGACCGTCCCCGAGGTGTCGCGGACGGTGCCGTCGTACTGCGCCTCCAGTTCGGAGAGGGCGTTGATCAGCCGACGCTGCAGGTACCCGGACTTCGAGGTCCGGACCGCCGTGTCGACCAGCCCCTCGCGACCGCCCATCGCGTGGAAGAAGAACTCCCGCGGGGTGAGGCCGCCGCGGTAGCTGTTCTCGACGAAGCCGTGCGCCTCCGCCGAGAGGTCGTTCGGCTGGTAGTGACTGAGGGTCCGCCCCTCGTAGCCGCGGTTGATCCGCTCGCCGCGGACCGCCTGCTGCCCGACGCAGCCGGCCATCTGCGTGAGGTTGAGCATCGACCCCCGCGCGCCCGAGCGGGCCATCACGACCGCCGGGTTGTCGTCGCGGAAGTGGTCCTCCGCGATCTCGCCGGCGGAGTCACGCGCCTTGCCGAGCTGCTGCATGATCTTCATCTCCAGCGTCTCGTCGACCGTTCGCCCCGGCAGCGACTCGAGTTCGCCGGCCTCGTAGATCTCGATGAGCTCTTGGACGCGGTCGTAGGCGCTCGCGATGGCCTCGTCGACCTGCTCGTTGGCCTCGCCGGGGATGGACTCGTCGTCGATCCCGATCGAGAAGCCGAAGTGCATAATCGCGCGCATCGCCAGCGAGGCGACCTCGTTGACGAAGACGCGAGCGCGGGTCTTCGAGTGGACCTTCGCGAGGGTGTCGACGACCTCGCCGCCGAACGCGCCGACGGCGTCCTCGTCGATGGTGCCGGCGACGAGCTGTCCGTCGACGATCTGGACCGTGTCGCCCGCCGACGACGTGAACTCGAGGTTCAGGTCGTCCGGCAGGAGTTCGCTGAAGAGCTGCTGACCCGTCCAGTAGGGCTCGCCGTCGGCGGACTCGCCCGCGGGTTCGGGAAGCGTGTCGATGCTCGTCGCCCGGAGGAGGTCCAGCGCCTGCGTCTCCGTGAACTCGGGGTTGCCGTTCGTCAGCAGATACGTCCCGGAGATGTGGTCTTGGATCGCGCCGATGATGTTCTCGCCGAAGCGCGGGCTCAGGAGCTGTTCTTGCACGCGCATCAGCACGCGCGCCTCCGCACGCGACTCCTCGGTCTGGAGGGCGTGCATGTTCATCTCGTCGCCGTCGAAGTCGGCGTTGTACGGCGGACAGACGACGGTGTTGAGCCGGAACGTCTTATACGGCATCACGACGACCTCGTGGGCCATAATCGACATCCGGTGCAGCGACGGCTGACGGTTGAAGATCACGATGTCGCCGTCGATCAGGTGTCGGTTGACCTCCCAGCCGAGGTCGATCTTCTCTGCGAGCTCCTCGCAGTTCTTCTCTGTCACCTTCAGTCGGCGGCCGTCGGGGCGCTTGACGTAGTTCGCGCCGGGGTGGCCCTCGGGGCCGTTTCGGACGTACTGCCTGGCCCGGTCGACGTTCCGCTCTGAGACGTTCATCGTCTGCGTCATCTCGCGGGCGACGCGCTCGGGGACGCCGACCTCGTTGAGCGAGAGCGTCGGGTCCGGCGAGATGACGGTCCGCGCGGAGAAGTTCACGCGCTTTCCGGACAGGGAGCCGCGGAAGCGACCCTCCTTGCCCTTCAGGCGCTGGCTCAGCGTCTTCAGCGGGCGGCCGGAGCGGTGTCGCGCCGGCGGCGTGCCGCTGATCTCGTTGTCGATGAACGTGGTGACGTGATACTGCAGCAGCTCCCAGAGGTCCTCGATGATCAGCTGCGGCGCGCCCGCCTCGCGGTTCTCCATGAACCGCTGATTGATGCGGATGATGTCGACGAGCTTGTGCGTCAGGTCGTCCTCCGAGCGCTGTCCGTTGTCGAGCGTGATCGACGGGCGCGCGGTGACCGGCGGCACCGGCAGCACGGTCAGGATCATCCACTCGGGGCGCGAGCGGCTCGGGTCGATGCCGAGGGACTCGATGTCCTCGTCGGGGATGTCCTCGAACCAATCGCGGATGTCCGAGGGCATGAGCTTGTTCATGTCCTCCTCGGTCAGATCGACGTCGAGCGCCTTCTCGAGCTTCTTTCGGTCGTCGCCGACGGGGCGGAACTCCCCGGAGAGGACGTCGTTGACGCGGCTGAGGTCGAGTCCGGACTGGTCTGCGAGCTCGCTCGGCGAGAGGCCGCTGTCGTCCTCGTCGTCGGGGTCGGGCTGCATCGCCGAGGCGATGCGCTCGGAGTAATCGCCCGCGAGGACGTCCTGTACCTCGTAGTAGGTGGTCGGCTTCTCGTGTTTGATGTCGTGCTGCGGCGCGCCGCAGTGGGGGCACCGGCTCGCCTTCCGCGCCTGCCGAACGGCGGCTTTCAGCACGTCGGTCCAGTCCTCGCCGAGCTCCTCGTTGCGCTGGAGCCCGTCGCGGAACTCGTCTTGCTCCTCGGCGGTGAGCGCGAGCCGACCGCACTCGCGACAGGTCGAACGGAGCAGGCGGCGGATGAGCTTCGTGAACCCGACGTGGATGACGGGCGCGGCCAGTTCGATGTGGCCGAAGTGACCGTTACACGACCCCGAGTGCGACCCGCAGGTCCGACACTCGAGCCCCGGGTCGATGACGCCGAGCCGGGGGTCCATCAGGCCCATATCGATTGGGTAACCGTCGTCGTCGTACGTGTCCGCGGTGATGACCTTCGTCGCGGACATGTCTCGGTACGTCTCGGGATCCATCAGCCCGAACTGGATGGCTCCGATCTCCTTGGGTGTCTGCATTGACATTGTGTGTTGTGGGTGCTCAGACTGCGTCTTCGAGGTCGAGTCGGGGTCGGATGCCGAGCGCGATCATCTCGTCGAGCAGGAGTTTGAACGCGTAGCTGATCTCGATCTCGTGGATGTCGTCCTCGTCGCCGGTGACGGGGTCGTAGATGCGGCGCTGGCCGCGGTCCTCGACGGCGACCATCCCCGTCTCAGCGGAGATGTACACCGTCTCCTTGTCGGAGGAGTCGAGCAGGCGCTCCTGCAGCACCATCGCGGCCCCGTGGCCGATGACGGTGTCGCGCTCCATCTCGCCCAGTCGGAGCCCGCCCTCGCGGGCGCGACCCTCGGTGGGCTGGCGGGTGAGCACCTGCACGGGACCGCGCGAGCGGGCGTGCAGCTTGTTGCTCACCATGTGGTAGAGCTTGTGGTAGAAGATCGTCCCGACGAAGATCTCCGCGTCGATCTTCTCGCCGGTGACGCCGGAGTACATCACCTCTTTGCCGGAGGACTCGAACCCGTGGTCCTCGAGGGCGCCGCGGAGTTCGTCCTCGGACTCGCCCTGGAAGGCGGTCCCGTCGACGCGCCGCCCTTCGAGGGAGCCGACCTTCCCGCCGAGCATCTCCAGCACGTGGCCGACCGTCATCCGCGACGGCAGCGCGTGCGGGTTCAACACGAGGTCGGGCACGACGCCCTGCTCGGTGAACGGCATGTCCTGCTGCGGGGCGAGGTGGCCGACGACGCCCTTCTGGCCGTGTCGGGACGCGAACTTGTCGCCGAGTTCCGGAATCCGCTGGTCGCGGACCGACACCTTCGCGAGCTTCGAGCCGTCCTCGCCCTCCATCAGGGTGACGGTGTCGACGACCCCGGACTCGCCCGAGCGCATCGTGACGGAGGTCTCGCGGCGCTTCTGCGGCGAGAGCCCGCCCATGTCGTCCGGCTCTTCGAGGAACCGCGGCGGCGACGTCTTCCCGAGGAGTACGGAGTTCTCGTCGACCCGCGTCTCGGGGTTGACGAGGCCGTCCTCGTCGAGGTGCGTGTACGCGTCTTCCCCGCGCGCACCGCGAACGTCTTGGCTCGGGACCTCGAATCGGTCCTCCTGTCCGCCGGGGTACCGGCGTTCCTCGCCCTCGTAGGTCCGGAAGAAGTGCGAGCGGGCCATCGCCCGGTCGACGGAGCCCTGATTCATCACCAGGGCGTCCTCGATGTTGAACCCCTCGTAGCTCATCACGGCGACGACGAAGTTCTGCGCCGCCGGCCGCTCGTCGAACCCGATCTGCTCTGTGGTCTGCGTTTTGACCATCGAGAGCTGGGGGTAGTGCAGCAGGTGCTGGCGCGTGTCGGGACGGATCCGGTAGTTCGCCGCCGGCAGCCCCAGCGACTGCTTCATCATCCCGGCACCCATCGTAATACGCGGCGAGGCGTTGTGCTCGGGGTAGGGAATCATCCCCGCGCCGATCCCGAAGATGAGCTGCGGGTCGATCTCGAGGTGGGTGTGCTCGTCGTTGATCTCCGCCTCGTCGACGGCGACGTAGATGTCCTCCTCCTCCTCGGCGTCGATGAACTCGACGTAGCCGCGCTCGACGAGGTCCTCGAACTGGAGCGCGTCGGATTCGAGCGCCTCGATCTCGTCGTCGCCGAGGAGCGGTTCGCCGTCCTCGACGACGATGAGCGGGCGGCGCGCGCGCCCGGAGTCGGCGTTGACGATGACCTCTCGGGTCCGCTCTTTCACCGAGACGTTCACCATATCGCTCACGTCGCCGCGTCGGCGCGCTTCGCGGATCTGTTCTGCGAGCTGCTCGGGGTCGGGGTGCGTCCCGACCAAACTGCCGTTGACGTAGACTTTCGCCTCTCGTTGTGCCTGAGCCATGATTTAATCGTCCGCGGGTGTTCCTGCCGCCGGCCCCTCGATGCCGGGAATGCCTTCGACGCCCATCGACGCCAGTTCGCGCTTGAGCGACTGTTCGTCCTCGACGTTCTGTGAGAGCTCCATCGCCTGCGCGAAGTTCTTCACCAGTCCGCAGTTCGGCCCCTCGGGGGTCTCGGAGGGACAGATGCGACCCCACTGGGTCGCGTGCAGGTCGCGCGCCTCGAAGTGCGGCTGACTCCGCGACAGCGGGCTGCGGAGCCGGCGCAGGTGCGACAGCACGCCCATGTAGTCGGTCCGGTCGACGAGCTGTGAGACGCCGGAGCGGCCGCCCACCCAGTTCCCGGTCGCGATCGGGTGTTCGAGCCGCTCCGTGAGCACGTCCGAGCGGACGACGGTGTTGACCGTGAGGTCGCGGTTCCGCATGTTTGCCCGTTCGAGCTGGTACTTCACGTCGCGTGCGAGCTTGTTCAGCGCGGTCCTGAAGAGGTCCTTCATCAGGTCGCCGGAGACCTTCAGGCGCTTGTTGGCGTAGTGGTCCTTGTCGTCGGACTCCCGGCGGTTCAGCGCGAGCTCGAAACACGCCTCGGCCATCCGACAGAGGTAGTACGCCTTGTTGATGCGGACGTCTTCGTCTTCGACGCCGTCCTCGTGGAGGTGCGGAAGCAGGTAGCGGTCGATGACGTAGTTCGCCCGCTTCAGCTGGTAGTTCTTGCCCTGCCCGCCGGCGACGCGCTCGCCGAGCGTCTCGATCGCCTCCATCTCGGTCTGGACCTCGGCCTCCTCCAGGTTCTCGAGCATGAACTTGACGATCTCGGGGTCGTCGGAGACGCGGTGAACGATCTCCTCGTCGGATTCGAGCCCGAGGGCGCGAACGAGCGTCACGAAGTTCACGCTGCCGGACACCGACGGGAACGAGACTTCGAGCAGCCCTTCGCGGTTGCGCTCACAGAGGACGAGCGCGCGGTAGCCGCGGCGTTGAGAGAAGGTCTTCGCGACCTGGATCTCGTCGCCGTACTTGCTGTCGTACTCCGCGAGGATCTTGTTCGGCGCGAGGTCCTCGGAGGTCATCAGAACCCGCTCGGAGCCGTTGACGATGAAGTAACCGCCGGGGTCGACGGGGTCCTCGCCGATCTCGATCAGGTCCTCGTCGGAGAGGCCGGCGATGTTGCACTTCGTCGAGCCGACCATAATCGGCATCCGACCCACCTTCGTCTCGGTGGTGTCGACGACCATCTCCTCTTCCTCCTCGCCGCCGCGGACGATGGACATCTCCATGAACACCGGGGCGGCGTAGGTGATGTTTCGCAGGCGGGCCTCCTGCGGGAAGAGCAGTTCCTCGGAGCCGTCGGCCTCGCGGACGCGGGGGGTCTCGACGCGGACGTCGCCGAGTTCGACGAAGACGGGCTCTTCGCCCTCCTTGTCGCCGATGTCGGTCTCGATGCGCTCCTTCTCGGTGACGACCTCCTGCATCCCCCGCTCGAGGAAGTTGTTGAACGAGCGGAAGTGGTGTTCGGCCAGCCGTTCCTCCGAGAAGTACTCTCGCGAGACGACGCGTCGGGTCTGTCGGTTCATTCGATCACCAGTCTGTAGGAGACTGCTCTGTCTGTGGTTCGGGAGTCGCGGACGATCTTGACGACGTCGCCGGCCTCTGCGCCCTCCGGCATCGCCGGGTCGCGCCGCTTGATCTTCGGGAGATCGGCGCGCTCGACGTCGTATTGGTTCAGCATCGACTCGACCTCCTCCTCATCGATGAGCGTGTGCTCGGGGACGAGCTCGTGTTGGCTTACGTCTACCATGTCTGGGTGTGATGGGTTTCGGTTGGGGAAGAAGTTCTCACGGGATACTACAGCCTGTTTGGGAAGGCACCCATTTAACCCTTGCCAACTCGGGACAGAAAGGCGTCGCTCATCGCCACGAGTACCCTCAGCACTCGCGTTACCTCGACACACGAGTGAGGCGAATAAAGGTGTTGCGGCGGTCCGATCGGATCCTACTCGACGAGGAGGCTCGTCCGCCCCTCGACCGCCTCGGCCTCCTCGAAGTCGCCGCCGCCGAGCAACCCGCGCGCGGCGCGTTTCCCCCACTCCACGGCCGGCTGCGTGAACGTCGACACCGCCGCGAGTTCGCCGTACAGCACGCACGACGCCTCCATCTCATAGAGCAGCGCCCCGAGGCTCCGCTCGTCGACGGCGTCGATCTCGACGCGGATCGCCGGGACGCCCGAGGCGGCGAGACTCGCCTCCGTGGCCTCGAACTCCGCGTCCAAGAGGTCGCCGAGCGAGGAGCCGCCGAGGTACGCGAGGCCGTCGAGATCCGTCTCCGGGATGTCGCGGTCGGCCCGGTCTCGCGGGCGAACGAGCGTCACGAGCTTGTCCCGCGGGCCGGCGCGGTACAGTTGCAGCTGCGAGTGCTGATCGGTCGCGCCGAGCGCGCGCGCCGGCGTCTGTCCGAGCCCGTCCTTGCCGAGGCTCTCCGCCCACAGCTGTGCGAACCACTCGGCGAAGGTCTCCAGCCGCTCGGCGTACGGCATCATCGCGTTCGTCACCGCGCCGCGGCCCGCGAGCGCGTACGTCGCCGCGCCGTAGGCGTACGCCGGCGTCTCGAAGAGCGAGCCCGAGAGCCCGTCCGCCGCGTCGGCCGCGCCGGCGCGGATCGCCTCGAGGTCGTGGCCCTGGATCGCCGCGACGGCGAGTCCGACCGTCGAGAGCGCCGAAAATCGGCCGGGGACGCCGTCGGGGACGGCCAGCGAGGGCAGGTCGTGCGTCGCCGCGAGCGCGCTGAGGTTCCCGGATCCGCCCGTCGTGACGAAGGTGCGGTCCGTCCAGTCGACGCCGGCGTCGGCCATCGCCTCGCGGACGACGAGGAAGTTCGCGAGCGTCTCCGCCGTCGTCCCCGATCGGGAGACGACGTTCACGACCGTCCGATCGAGGGGGACCGAATCGAGCAGCCCCGAGACGTGCTCGGGGTCGACGTTGTCGAGGAAGTACGCGTCGGGGTCGTCCGGGCCGGCGAGCGCGTCGGCGAAGGTCGCCGCGCCCAGCGCGCTCCCGCCGATCCCGACCGTGAGGACCGCCTCGGCGTCATCGAACGGCTCGACGGCCGCCCGAATCGCTTCAAGGTCGACCGTCCGCGGAAGGTTCAGCGCCTCGTAGCCGTGTTCGCTGTCGTCGCGGCCGGCCCGAATCCGCTCGTGGGCGGCCGCTACCTGTTCGTCGAGTCGCTCCAGCGAGTCTCGGGAGACGCCGGGCGTCGCGTCGAGCGCGCTGCCGAGGTCGACATACATACGTGTCCGAGTGACGGCCGCGGCGAAAAAGCGGTCGGTTCGCCGATCGATCGGCGTCACCGCCGACGGCGTCGTCGAAACGCATCCCGACGGCGACATCGACGCCGATCCCGACAGCATCAAACCGTCGCGCGTCCAATCGGGAGCGATGGCATCCGGCTACGACGGCGTCTTCGGCGCGTTCCCGTACGCGTTCCGCTCGAGCGAGTCGCGGCTGTTCAAACTCTACGTCGTCGCGAGCGCGCTCGCGATCGGGCTCGTCGCCCTGCTCGTCGGCATCGGCGTCGTCGTCCTGATCGGGCAGACAGCGGCGGTTCAGGGGGGCTCGCTCACGCTCTCGCGGGCGTTCTATATCGTGGTCGGCCTGCTGGTCGTGCTCCCGGCGATCGCGCCGGTCCTGATCGTCGCGCGGCGGCGGCGGCGGAACGCCCAGTCGTCGTCCCGCCACGAGGCGGCGCTCGCCGTCGCGGGGTTCGTCTTCCTCTTCTCGCTGTATCTCGGCCTCGTCGCCTCGATGCCGGAGACCTTCACCCTCGACGGCGAACCGGTGACGCGTCCGCCGCCGAGCGGGCTCTTCGCGCCGGTGATCGCCGGGCTGTACGCGATCCCGCCGCTCCTGTCGTGGGTCGTCCCGCTGGCCGCCGCGGCGCTGGTCGCCGTCGCACACCGGCTGTTCGGGTGAGGCTGCCGGGCGTGACCACTCGGCGGACCCGAGAAGCGCCTCACATGGGGAGTTAGAGCGTACCTCGACGCTCGCAGGCGGACGGGGCTCGCAGGCGGACGGGGCTCGCGGGCAGACGACGAAACCCGCAAGTGCACAGAGCGTCTATGCGTCGGTAATGACTGACACCGACGCTACCCCGGACCTCGCCGAAGCGGCCGTCGAGGGGACGTTTCTGGTGACGGCCGCGGAGGAGGCATCCGCGGTGCTCAAGAACGTCGAGACCGGGCAGGTCCACACGCTCTCGTCGAACCCCGGCGTCGAGCGCGCCGACGTCGTCGAGGGCGTCGTCTCGCCCGACCCGCCGATGAACGTCTCCTATCAGTTGGTCGAGTCGTCAGCGCGGCGCTCGCTCTCGGTCGAGCGGAGCGAGGAACCGCCGACCGCGCACTCACAGGAGCTCGCCGCGGACGGCGACGTCGGCGACTTCGCGCGAGAGCCCCGCGCCGGCGTCGGCGAGGTCCACGTGATCACCGTCCCCGAGGACGGCACCGAGGCGGCCGTCGACGACGTCCTCGACGACGAGGAGCAGCTGCTCTCGCGGGCCGCGCGGCTGGGCGTGAACCGCGTCGAGATCCGCTCGTCGCCGGGAGTGCTCTCGGTTCGGTATCTGCCGTAGGCGCGGGCTACCTACCCGGTCCCCGCCGCTTCTCCCGGCCCCCCGCCGCCTTTCCCCGGCCCCTGCCGCTTCTCCCCGGACGAGCATAAGAAGGCTTATTCGGCGGGGCTCACCACCGGCAGTTATGGTCGAGTTTACGGTACCGGAGGTCGACTACACCCGGTACACGAACCGCCAGCTGGCGGCGATTCCGTTGGCCCTCTTGGCGGTCGCGCTCCTCGTCATCGCGGGGTGGTACGTGATGACCGGGGCGCCGGTGAACCAGGGTATCGCGTTCACCGGCGGGACGGAGGTGCAGATCGCAATCGACGGGCCGCAGCCGGAGGCCGAACAGCAGATTCGGCAGGCGTTCTCGGAGGAGCCGGAGACGATTCGGTCGGTCCCCGCCCAGAGCGTCTACGTCGTGACGTTCCAGTCCGACGGCGAGTCGGTGGGGGCCACGGAACTGGAACAGCAGGCCGAGGCGGCGGGCCTCGACGTGCGCTCGATTTCGTCGGTCTCCGCGACCTTCGGCGCCGACACGCAGACCCTGGCGCTCGGCGGTCTCGCGGTCGCGTTCCTCGGGATGAGCGTGCTCGTCTTCGCGATGTTCCGCGTGTTCGTGCCGTCTATCGCCGTCGTCATCTCGGCGTTCTCTGACATCGTGATCCCGCTCGCGCTGATGAACGTGCTCGGGATCGAACTCTCGCTCGGGACCGTCGCCGCGCTGCTTATGCTCATCGGGTACTCCGTCGACTCGGACATCCTCCTGAACAACCACATCCTCCGCCGCTCCGGCGACTTCTACGAGTCGACGTACCGGGCGATGCGGACCGGCGTGACGATGACGCTGACGTCGATCACGGCGATGATCGTGATGACGATCACAGCGACGCTGTTCGGCATTCAACTCTTGGCCGCGATCGGGACGGTGCTCGTCTTCGGTCTCGCGACCGACCTGATGAACACGTATCTGCTGAATCTGAGTCTGCTGCGCTGGTACAAGTTCAAGGGGGTGAACCGCTGATGTTCGACGTCCGCGACAACTGGCGGGTCGCCCTGCTCGTCGTCTTCCTTCTCATCTCCGCGTTCGCGCTCTTCTCGCCGACGCTCTCGGCCGACAGCGGGGGAGCCGGCGGCGACGTCGCCGGCGAGAGCA
The DNA here is from genome assembly GCF_052545375.1 of Halobellus sp. GM3. Classification (NCBI taxonomy): domain Archaea; kingdom Methanobacteriati; phylum Methanobacteriota; class Halobacteria; order Halobacteriales; family Haloferacaceae; genus Halobellus; species Halobellus sp. GM3. The sequence continues at coordinate 29,565 of NZ_JBQWLT010000007.1, forward strand.
GCCTGACGAACCTCCAGTACGGGCTGGAACTCTCCGGCGGCACCCGCGTCCGAGCGCCGCTCGTCGGCGTCACCGCGGAGGGCGTCGACTTCGGCGGCGACGAGCCTCGGACGGTCGAGCAGGCCGTCGCCGGGGAGATCGACGGTGTAACGCCCGCCGACGTGATCGCCCGATACGGCGCCCGGGCGGCCGGTCAGGGTACTGCACAGACGCAGTCACAAACGCAGGCGACGGACACCGTCGAGGTGACCGCCGAAGGTATCACCACCGAGGACCTCGCCGCCGCGCTCGACGCCGCCGGGTACGAGCACGAGAACACCCGCGAAGGCGTCACCGACACGACGCGGCAGGAAGTCGTCCGGATCCTCGAGAACAAGATCAACGAGGCGGGCCTCTCGGGCGGGACGGTCCAGCAGGTGACGACCGCACAGGGGGACAACTACGTCCTCGTCGAGGTGCCGAACCGCGACGCTTCGGAGGTCCGCGACCTCGTCGGCGAGCGCGGGACCGTCGTGATCGAGGCGTACTACCCCGCCGCGAACGGGAGCGAGTACAACCGCGATGTGGTCCTCCAACAGGAGGACTTCCAGAGCATCGGGACCGCACAGGACGACGACGCGGGCGGCGCGTACGTCCCCGTGACGGTCTCGGACGCCGTCGCCCCGGAGTTCCAGGGGGCAATGCAGGACTCCGGTCTCGCACAGCCCGGCGGGACGCGCTGCACCTACGAGCAGAACCCCAACGGCACCGAGCCGTGTCTGCTGCTCGTCGTCAACGGCGACGTGACGAACGCGTTCGGGATGAGCCCGGGGCTCGCGGACAGTCTCCGCAGCGGCGAGTGGGCTGAGAACCCGATCTTCCAGCTCCAGACGACGAACGTGTCCGAGGCCCAAGAGGTGTCGATCAACCTCCGCGCGGGCGCGCTCCCCGCGCAGCTGGACTTCTCAAGCGAGAGCGGCGGCACGACGTCCTACATCTCGCCGAGTCAGGGTTCGGACTTCCGAACCAACTCGCTCATCACGGGCATCATCGCTGTGCTCGCGGTCAGCGGGACCGTCTTCGCCCGTTACCGGGACGTCCGCGTCGCCGTGCCGATGGTCGTCACCGCGCTCTCGGAGGTCGTGATCCTCCTCGGGTTCGCCGCCGGGATCGGCTATCCGCTGGACCTCTCGGTCATCGCCGGGTTCATCGCCGTCATCGGGACCGGCGTGGACGACCTCATCATCATCGCCGACGAGGTGATGGCCGAGGGCCAGATCGACTCCAGACGCGTCTTCCAGTCGCGCTTCCGGAAGGCGTTCTGGGTGATCGGCGCGGCCGCGGCGACGACGATTATCGCGATGTCGCCGCTGGCGATCCTCTCGCTCGGCGACCTGCAGGGCTTCGCCATCTTCACGATCCTCGGCGTCCTCGTCGGCGTCCTCGTCACGCGACCCGCCTACGGGGACATCCTCCGGTCGCTGACGACGATCGACCGCTGAGTCACGGGGTTCACCTCCGTCCCGAGACGACCGCGACGAACGCCGCCTCGCTGCCGACTCCCTGCCTAAAGAGATAGGCGACTGTTTAAATACGATCCCGCGACAACTCCGAACTGTACTGGGCGACAACCACTACCTGGCCCCCGACGGAAACGGGGGACGCGAGACACACAATGCCCATCGACCCTGACCTCCCTACTGACTCCCCGCCCGCCGACGACGGCACCGCTTCCGACACGGACGGCCGCGAACAGGCCCTCGTCGCCCGCGTCGAGACGTACGAGGGCGACGCCGACGAGTGTACAATCTACCCCGCCGAAGCCGACTCACCGACGTTACAAACGACGTGGATCTCCGCCGAGGAGGGGTCCTTCGTCTCCCTCGATTCGATGCGGTAGGTCGGCCCGCGATCAAAACTCCGAGAGGGCGGACTGCTCTGCGGCCGCGAGCACGTCCGCCGACGTCGACCACGACGCGCGAGCGCACGCCGGCAACGCCCCGGTCTCGCCGACGTACCGGCTGAGGAAGTCCCGCGTCGTCGGATCGCTCGGATAGCCGCTCCCGATCGGGCCGTACTCGGCGTACTCGGTCGCGAGCGCCTCGATGCGGGTGTCGCGTTCGACCTTCGCGATCACCGAGGCGGCTGCGACCAGCGGGTACGTCGCGTCGGCGCCGTGCTCGGCGCGGACGCGAACTGACGCGTCCGACCCCGCGTCGGCGACGCCCTCGCAAACTCGCCGGGCGAACCGCGACTCGCTGACGTCGCCGGCGTCCGCGAGCACGCTGTCGCCGTCGCGGGCGACCGCGGCGACGGCCTCGGCGTGCCCCGCGACCGTCAGCGAGTTCATGTCCGTCGCCGGATCGTCGATCCGATCCGTAGAGACGACCGCGACGCCGACGGCGACGGCGTCGCACTCCCGGAGCGCCGCCGTGATCGACTCGCGGCGCGCCGGGGAGAGCCGCTTCGAGTCGTCGACGCCGTCGGGGATCGCCCCCGGCGGCGCGCGGACCGCCGCGGCGACCATAGGTCCGATCACGGGGCCTTTCCCCGCCTCATCGCTTCCGATCCTCGGCGCGTCGGAGTCGGCTGTCATTCTCCCGTCGGCGGGTCGGAGTCGGCGGCGTCGGTTCCGGAGGCGCCCTGCTCGGCCGCCTCGGACGCCCCGTCGAGGAAGTACGACTCGTCCTCGAACGACTCCTCCTCCCCGTAGACGCCGACGACGTCGAGGGCGGTCACCTCGCTGTCGACGTCGAGCAGGTCGGCCAGACTCGGGGTCGTCCGGCCCTCGTCGCCGGAGATCAGTTCCTTGATGTAGAGGCCACCGGCGCCGTGGATCTCGACGGTGGCGTGCGTCTCGTCGTCGAGTTCGCCGGTCGCCTCGTAGACCTTCCGCGTGCGCGTGAGGCTCGCCCGGCGGTGATCGACGCGGTGCGGCGTGTACTGCTCGATCGTCGCCCCGTCCAGCTCCGCGAGCGCCGCCGCGAGCGCGTCGGCGTCGACCGGGGCGCCGAACTCGACGACCGCGCGGTAGCGCTTGGAGGCGTCGAGCTTCTTGACGCGCTCGACCGTCTCGTAGTCGGCGAGCCGGAGCCCCTCGACCTCGACGCGTCCCTCGGCGAAAGCGTTGATATCGCCCTCCAAGCGCTCGGTGTCGACGTGACGACGGCGCGGCTCCATCACCTCGATCACGAACGGCCGACCGGTGCCGAGCATCCGCGCGTCGACGTCCTCCCGGCCCGCGCCGTGAAACTTCGTGTCGGTGCCGTCCATCACGTCGCGGACGATCGGCGCGGTCAGCCCCTCGACGCTGTCCTGATAGAGGTAGCCCGTGCCGTCGCACTTCTCGCAGGGCTGTTTGCCGACGTAGCCCGAGCCCTGACAGGCGTTGCAGGGCCACTCCGTCTGCGGGATGTCGCGTTCGAGCTTCCGGTAGCGGCCGTAGACGAACGCCGAGTGGACGTCGACATCGACGCTGTCGGCCTCGATATCGAGGGTGAACTGGACGTCCGGCCGGCCGAAGTCGACGTCGGTGTCGGTGAGCCGGCCGACTCGCTTTCCGACCTCGCGGTTGAACTCGGATTTGAACAGTTCGCCGGCGTCCTCGGGGAGGCCCGCACCCTCGCGGAGGAGGATCTCGTTCTCCTCGAGGAGCGGCGGCGGTCGCGTCCCGACTTGGTAGGTGTCGAACTCGACGCCCTCGACGGCGGCCGCGCAGCGCTCGGCCCACTCGTCGAACTCCGCGCACAGGCCCTCGCACACCCAGCACTCGGCGGTATCGACCGGATCATAGGGTTCGTCGTCTTCCAGCGCGGCGGCGACGCGGAGGCTCTTTCCCCGCTCGGCGTTGGTCAGCCCGTGGCTCCGGTCGGCGAAGGCCCGACCGAGGCAGGCGTCACAGACGGGTTCCTGCGCGTCGAGCGCGCGGGCGTCGGCGAGAATGCTCATACGCGTCACTCTCGCGGCTGTCGCTTCTGTCTTGTCCTTCGCGGTCGGCGGCGACCGCCGGATGTCCGCCCGCGTCGGCCGTGGGTTTTTATCCGAAGACGGGGGCAGGATCCCCGTGCGCTAGCAGCGATCCCGCGTCGGCCAGCGGTTGTCCGGCACACCGACGTGAGGGAGCGATCGTGCCGGCTGTTCGCCATTGCGACACTACACGACGCCGGAGGCGCCGAGTAGCCACCACGCCACCGCGAGAGCGCCCACGCTGGCGGCGAACACGACGGCGAAGACGCCGACGCCGAGCGCCAGCACCACTCGTCTGTCCCGCTGTTCTCCCGAGGGGTCTGCGGTCCGCGCTTCGAGCAGTCTGACGTTTCGGTCGTTCGCCCGCCAGACGACGTCGAACGCGTCGCCGACGAGCGGAACCGACCCGAGGAGGGCGTCCACGAGGAGGTTCAGACACATCCGGGCGAGAGTCGCCCGAGGCGCGCCGAGCGCAGCGGCTTCCGCGACGATGTACGCCGAGGCGGCCGTCGCCGTGACGTCGCCGACGCCCGGAAGCAGCCCCAAGAGCGGATCGAGACCGACCCTGACGTTGAGGACGGGAATCTCGACCGCGCTGTCGAGCAGACGGCTCTCCCGGCGGAGCCGCGCCAGCCGCTCCGAGGCCGCGGTGCGGGGGGCGTTCGGCGGACCAGCGACGTCGGAGGTCGTCGGTGGGGCCCCTTCGACGGGTTCATCCGGCGGTTCCACGGTGACAGGTCGCGTTCGGCAGTAATCGGTGTTTCGCCGTCGCACTCGCCCGCGGCGACGCGACAGCCACCGTTCACTGCTGTAGCAGCGGCGGCGTCGACTTCGTGGTGCTTAGGGGCGCTGAGGACCGAGGGTGAGTAAATGGATCCGGCGATCGAGATCAACGACCTACGGAAGTCCTACGGCGACGTGCAGGCGCTCGACGGGATCGACCTCACCGTCCCGGAGGGATCGTTCTTCGGCCTTCTCGGGCCGAACGGAGCGGGAAAGACGACGTTCATCAACATCCTCGTCGGCCTCGTTCGCAAGAGCGGCGGCGACGCGCGAGTGTTCGGCTACGACGTCGAAGCCGAGTACCAGGAGGCCCGCGACAGCATCGGCCTCGCCCCGCAGGAGTTCAACGTCGACCGCTTCTTCCCGATCCGCGAGGTGCTCGAGCACAAGGCCGGCTATCACGGCGTCTCGAAGCAGCGCGCCGCGAAACGGGCTGACGAGGTGTTGAAACGCGTCGGCATCTACGACAAGCGTGACACGCGCTTCGACTGGCTCTCCGGGGGGATGAAGCGCCGATTTATGCTCGCGCGGGCGCTCATCACGGACCCGGATCTGCTCATCCTCGACGAGCCGACCGCCGGCGTCGACGTCCAGCTCCGACACGAACTGTGGGAGACCATCGTCGACCTGAACAGACACGGGACGACCATCCTGCTCACGACGCACTACATCGAGGAGGCCGAGCGGCTCTGCGACGAGGTCGCGATCCTCGATTCCGGCCGCGTCCTCGACGTCGCCACGCCCGAGGAGCTGATGGACCGCGGCACCGACGACGTCGTCGTCCAGTTGCGCGAGGAGCCGGTGTCGGTCCCCGACTTCGCGGCGCTCGACGCCCGCGTGGAATCGGTCGAACTCGACGGGAACCGGCTCGTCGTCACCGCCCGCCAGGGCGGGCTCGTCACCCCGGAGATCGTCAGTCGACTCGACGAGGCCGGCCACGAGATCGTCGACCTGGAGATCCAGCGCACGTCGCTCGAAGAGGTGTTCGTCGAGATGACCAGAGCCGGCGAGGGCCGGGCGACACCGGAGGTGGCGTCGCGATGAAATTCGACGCGACGGGCTTTCTCGCGCTGCTGCGCCGGGAGATACTCCGCTTTCTGCGCCGCCCGCGGAACACCTTCCTCCCGCCCTTTATCACCAACGTGCTCTACTTCTCCGTCTTCGGCGTCATCCTCGGCGAGCGGATCGATCAGATCGCCGGCGTGCCGTACATCCTCTTTATCCTCCCCGGGCTCGTCGTGCTCGGTGCCATCTCGAACGCCTTCGAGAACACGTCGTTCAACATCTTTCACGGACGCTGGAACCGCTACATCGAGGAGGTGCTCACCTCGCCGCTCTCCTACCGGACGATGGTGGGCGCCTACGTCCTCGCTGCGGCGATCCGCGGGGCGATCGTCGGCGTCCTGATCTCGCTGATCGGGGCCGTCTTCACCCCGGTCGGCGTCGTGCGGCCGCTGTATCTCGTCGCCTTCGGAGCCGTGATCACGCTGCTTTTCGCCTCCCTCGGCGTCGTCGCCGGCCTCTGGGCCGACGACTTCGACGACCTGACGATGCTGAATCAGTTCATCCTCCGGCCGCTGGTGTTCTTCGGCGGCGTCTTCTATTCGCTGAACGAGCTGCCGGCGACGGTCCAGCAGGTGTCGCTGCTGAACCCGATGATCTATATGGTCAACGGCGTCCGATACGGATTCCTCGGCGTCAGCGAGGTCGATCCGAACGCGTCGCTGGCGGTCCTGTCGGGGCTCACGGTGACGATCATCTGCCTCGACGTAGTCCTCTTCCGGCGCGGATACGGGCTGGCAGACTGACCGGAGGCGGGCCCGCCCTCACGCACCGGGCGGTCCGTGTGAAGGTGTGACTCAAATCCGTCTTTTCGTCTCGCGAACGACTTTAGGAATCAGACGACACCGTCGAGGCGCAGTATGAACAGAGATTCATCCGCGGCGTCGGCGAAGACGATCTTCGTCGTGGCCGTCGTCGCGGCCGTCCTTGTGAGTGCGGTACTCGCCCCCGCTGCCTACGGCTACGCGGCCTCCAGCCAGTCGGACGGGACGGTGTCGGTAATCACGATATCCGGCACCATCTCCGGTACGACGGTCGACAGCGTCTCGGAAGACCTCCGTGACGCGCGGACGAACGAGTCCGTGAAAGCGGTCGTCCTGAAGGTAGACAGCGGCGGCGGCTACGTCGCACCGAGCGAGCGGTTGTACCTCGAAGTGCTCCGAACCGCAGAACAGATGCCCGTCGTCGCGTCCGTGCAAGGAGTCGGCGCGTCAGGCGCGTACTACGCGATGCTCCCCGCCGACGAAATCTACGTCCTCTCCTCCTCGGAGGTCGGAAGCGTCGGCGTGATCGGCTCCGGCGGGAGCGTGCCCTATCCGGACTCAGTCATCCGGACCGGGCCGGACAAGGCCCAGCCGACCGGCGAGGACCGCCGCCGGGCCGTCGAGTCGCTCAAACGGCAGTTCGTCGACCGGGTGATGGACCACCGCGGCGAGGCGCTGTCGGTCTCCCGCGAAGAGGTCGCCTACGCGAAGACCTACCTCGGGCCGGAGGCCGCACAGAACGGCTACGCCGACGACGTCGGTTCGCTCCCCACGGCGATCGACAGCGCGGCCGAGATGGCCGGGATGGAGAACTACGACGTGGCCAGAGAGGACCCGCCGATGACGGGCGGGATCATCCTCCTCGCCGCCCAGACAGACAATGGAACGATGATATACGAGCGGAGCGACCGGACGAACGGCCTCGCCCCCGTCACGCGGCCGCTGATGGTGGACGAAGTACCCTACCACGATCCGGAGGTGACGAGCGATGCAGGCGCGTGAACTCGCCGGGCCGGCAGTCGCGTTCGTCCTCGTCGTGGCGCTCGTCGTCGGCGGGGCGGCCGCCCTCCCGTTCCTCGTCGGCGGGGAGTCCCCCGAGGTGACGAACCTCGCGAAACAGCAGACCGACCTCGACGGGGTGACCGTTCCCGCCGCCGAGGCGTCCGGATCGATCACGATGGACGAAGACGCCGAGAGCAAGACGGTCCTCGTCGATCGCGCCCACGCGAACGACGTCTCCGAGGACGACCTCTCACCGCTTCTCGACGCGCTGGTCGAGAACGGCCACGAGATCCGGTTCGTGACCCAAGAGCGGGCGCGCGGCGACGAGTGGAACGAGTCGCTTCGGGACGCCGACGCGTTCGTCGCCGCGAACCCGACCCGGCCGTACACACCGGCGCAACTCGACGGCCTGCGCGCCTTCGCCGACGCCGGCGGACGCGTCGTGCTGCTGTCGGATCCGTCGTCGGTCTCCGCCGGCGGCCTCCTCGGGCTCGTGATCCAGCAGACGTCGAGCGGAGACGCCGCGCTTGAGTCGTCGTTCGGCGTCTCGGTGCGCCCGGGCTATCTCTTCAATATGGAGGAGTACCAGCAGAACTACAAGAGCGTCTACGCCGCCCCCGAGGACGGATCGCTCTCGGAAGGGGTCGATCGCGTCGTGTTCCGTGACGCGGTCGCGGTCTCGACCGCGGGCGGACAGACCGCGCTGGCGACCGACGAGCGGACCCGGCTGTCGACGACCCGCCGCGCCGACTCGTACGCCGTCGCCGTGCAGTCCGGCGACGCGGCGATGGTTGGCGACACCGACTTCCTCGCGCCGGAGAACGCCTACGTCGCCGACAACGAGGCGTTCATCGGTAACCTCGCCGACTTCCTCGTCGGCGGCGAGAAGACGGCGAACGCGCCGGGGTCGTCCGACGCGGGCGGGCGGTCGGACGGGGGGATGGCCCGACCGACGCCGACCCCCATCGCCTGAAGCGATCCAGTCGTCCGCGGCGATCCAGTTTTCTGCGGCGGCCCAGTCGTCTGCGGCGATCCGATCGGCTGCAGCGGCCCGGTCGCCGCCGGAGCGGTCGACTCAATAGCGTCGAGCCGAGAACTCGGCTATGCGCCAGTTCCTCGTCGTCGGCCACGACGCGCCGACGACGCCCGACTTTTCGCTCGACGACCTCGCCGGCGGCGCGGGGCGGCTCGACGTCCTCTGCCGCTGCGTCAACAGCGCGTTCTTCCGCTCGCACGCGATCCGCGAGGACGTCCGGGTGCACCTCGTCCTCGGCGACGAGTTCACCGTGCGGTTCGACGGTGCGACGCTCCATCGCCTCAACCCCGACGAACGGAGCACGGCCGCGCTGATCCGTTCGGCGCTGGAGCGGCGGGCGGACGCGATCGGACACATGCCGGCCGAGAGCACTCCGGGGGTCTCGATCCGCCGGATGGGGTTCGAGGCGACGCTCTCGGAGCTTGCCAGCGATGCGGCCGTCGTCGAACTTCACGAAGAGGGCGACCCGGTCGTCGACGTCGATCCGCCCGCCGAGCCGCTTTTCGTCCTCTCGGACCACCACGACTTCACGGGTGAGGAGGCGTCCCTGCTTTCGGCCGCCGCCGACGAGCGCGTTCGGCTCGGCCCGGAGGTTCTCCACGCCGATCACGCGATCACCGTCGCGCACAACTACCTCGACACGGAAGGGTTCACCGCGTATTGAGCGGGGTAACGACGATGGATGACAAGCACTCGAAGGAGCGGTCGAAGCGGGCGACGGACAGGGGCGGGGGGCGAACGCGCCGCACGACGCGTCCGCCGGCGGTCGACGACCGGTTCCCCGTCCCGCTCTGCGGGGTTGCGGTCGATCCCCAGACCCGCTGTGCGCACTGGGACGACACCGTCGACGTCGTCGCGCTCCGATTCGGCTGCTGTGAGACGTTCTTCCCCTGTCACGCGTGTCACGTCGAGACCGTGGATCACGACCCGGAGCCGTGGCCCCGCGAGCGGTTCGACGACCCCGCCGTACTGTGTGGCGCCTGCGGCGAGACGCTCACGGCTCGGACGTACCTCGACGGCGACGACGCGTGCCCGCGCTGCGGCGCGGCGTTCAATCCCGGCTGTCGACGCCACCGAGACCGGTACTTCGAGCGGTGAGCGCGCCCGCAGCGGGCGATTCGGGGAGCGACCATCCGGGTCGGGTTCGGAAGCGTTAAAAGAGCGAACGGCCACTGTGAGAGTGCGGGCCGGTGGGGTAGCTTGGTATCCTTCGGCCTTCGGGTGGCCGTAACCTCAGTTCGAATCTGAGCCGGCCCATTTCTACCCCCTCGTTCAACGACGGCGAGTGACGCGAACCGTCCGAACGAGGGGCGTCGGACACGCTGTGATTTGAGCCAGTCCACTTGTCCCTCGATCCGAGTTCGGGAGCCGCGGAACAAGCGAGATATGTCAGCACGTGACACTAAGTTCGCGCCGAGCGAATAGTACCGTGGTCGATGGTTGACTCCCCGCCCGCGGAGACGGTCCCGTGGTATACCCGTAGCCTCAGTCACGTCTATGAGGCGCTCGACACCGACGGCGGCGGGCTCTCCTCGGAGGACGCCGCGAGCCGCCGCGCAGAACACGGACCGAACCGACTGCCGAAGGCCAGACCGCCGACGGTGTGGGCGATCTTTCTCCGGCAGTTCAAGAATCCGCTCATCTACGTTCTCGGCGCCGCCGCTGTCGTCTCGTTCGCCATCGGCGAGGAGACCGACGCCGGGTTCATCGCCGCCGTGCTGCTCGTCAACGCGCTGGTGGGGGGCGTCCAAGAGTGGCGAGCCGAGCGGAGCAGTCAGGCCCTACAGCAGCTCATCCGGACCCGCGCGACCGTCGTCCGCGACGGGGAGACGCGGGAGGTCGACGGCGAGGAACTCGTTCCGGGCGACGTCGTCCTCCTCGAATCCGGCTATCGCGTCCCCGCGGACGTCCGCCTCGTGTCTACCCACGGGCTAGAGGTCGACGAATCGGCGCTGACCGGCGAGTCGGCCCCGGTGCTCAAAGACGAGACGTGGGAGGGGAGCGATAGGGCCCTCCTCGGAGACCGGCGGAATATGGCCCACGCCGGGACCGTGGTCACCCGCGGTCGGGGGCGCGGCGTCGTCGTCGAGACCGGTGCGAACACCGTCGTCGGCCGGCTGGCCGAGGACGTCACGGCCGTCGAGGGAGGGCAGCCGCCGCTCGTGACGCGGATGGAGCGGTTCACCCGCGCCGTCGGCCTCGTCGTCCTCGTCGCCGCCGCGGTGACCGCGCTGCTCGGCGTCTTCCTTCAGCAGTACGATGCCGTCGAGATGTTCCTGTTCGCGGTCGCGCTGGCCGTATCGGCGATTCCCGAGGGGCTGCCCGTCGGAATCACGGTGGCGCTCGGCGTCGCGAGCCGGCGGATGGCGACGGTGGGCGTCATCGTCCGCCGGCTGGTGGCAGTCGAGGGACTCGGCAGCTGTACGATGATCGCCTCCGATAAGACGGGCACGCTGACCGCCAACGAACTGACCGTCAAGCGGGTACAGCTTCCCGGCGAGCGGGCGTTCGAGGTCACCGGTGAGGGGTACGCGCCCGAGGGACGCGTCGTACGAGACGGCCATCCCCCGGATCCAGACGTCGCCGACGAGCTCTCCCGACTCGCGCGGGCGTCCGTCCTCTGCAACGAGGGGCACCTGTACCAGCACGACGACGGGTGGACGTGGCGGGGCGATCCGACCGACGTCGCGCTGCTCTCGTTCGGACGGAAGCTCGGGTGGTCGCGGCCGTCGGCGCTCGAGGCGTATCCGCCGGCCGAGGAGATCCCGTTCGAGCCCGAGCGGCGATACGCGGCGACGTTCCACCGGGAGGACGACGGCACGGACGGAGGCGGCGGCGCGGCGGTGTTCGTCAAGGGAGCCCCAGAGCGCGTCTTGGAGATGTGTACGGACGCCGTTGACGGCACGTTCTCGCGCGCCGCGCTGGAGCGACAGGCCGAGGAGCTGGCACACGAGGGCTATCGCGTGCTCGCGGTCGCCGACGGCAGGCTCGAGGCGGGCATCGAATCCGGAGGGCAGCCGCCCGAACCCGAGAACCTGACGTTCCTCGGGTTTCTCGGCTTGATCGACCCGCTCCGTCCGGGCGTGGACGCGGCGATCACGGCGGCCCGACGGGCCGGGATCGCGGTGACGATGATCACCGGCGACCACCCCGAGACGGCCCTCGCCATCGCCCGCACCCTCGGGCTCGCCGACTCGCGGGCGGAGGTCACGACCGGCGACGCGCTCGTAGACGCCGCGCCGGAGACGCTCGCGGAAATCCTCGAGACGACCCGCGTGTTCGCGCGCGTCTCCCCGGACCAGAAGCTCAAGATCGTCGAGGCCGCGCGGGGCGCCGGCCACTTCGTCGCCGTCACGGGCGACGGCGTCAACGACGCGCCGGCGCTCAGACAGGCGAACATCGGCATCGCGATGGGGAAGACGGGCACCGACGTCGCCCGCGACGCCGCCGAGCTGGTCATCAGCGACGACAACTTCGCGACGATCGTCGCGGGCATCAAGCAGGGCCGGGTCGCCTTCGACAACATCCGCAAGATCATTTACCTGCTCATCTCGACGGGGGCCGGCGAGGTATTGCTCGTCCTGTTGAGCCTCGCGGCCGGGCTCCCGCTCCCGCTGTTGCCCGTACAGATTCTCTGGTTGAACCTCGTCACGAACGGGATACAGGACGTCGCGCTGGCGTTCGAGCCCGAGGAGGGAGACGTGTTGGACCGACCGCCGCGAGAGACCGACGAGCGGATCTTCAACCGGATTATGATCGAACGAGTGCTCGTCGCCGCGCTCGTGATCGGCGTGGGCGGCTTCGCGACCTTCGTCTGGCTGCTCGAGCAGGGGTTCTCGGAGGCCGCCGCGCGAAATCATCTCCTGTTGCTCATCGTGCTATTCGAGGTCGTCAACATCGGGAACGCCCGTTCGGAGACGACCTCGCTGTTCGCGCTGTCGCCGCTGGAAAGCCCGATACTGCTCGCGGGGACGGTGTCGGCGTTCCTGATCCACGTCGGTGCGATGTACCTGCCGCCCGCTCAGGCAGTTCTCGGAACCGCGCCGGTCCCGGCCGCACAGTGGCTGCGCCTCGGCGGTATCGCACTGACCATCGCCGTCGCCATCGAACTCCACAAGCTCGGCTGGGCCGCGCGGCGGAGCGCGACTCGGAACTCGGAACACGGCGGCGAGTGAGACCGGAGCGCTGACGAGAAGCGGCAGCGGTAGTCGGAGGGAGACGCCTCCGGTCAGAGGACCGCAGACACGATCACCGCGCCGTTCCAGACCGTGACGACGAACCCGAGCGCGCACAGCCCGAGCGGAACGCCGATGCTGTGGGGACGAGGGATCACCCGGTAGATCCCGTAGAACCCGCAGACGACCACGAGCTTCAGCGGGAGAATCATCGAGATCCCGTGGGCGTTGATGAGCCACGCGGCGACCGGGCTCGCCTCGACGACCGTGTGTAGCTGCAGTCCCGCGAGCGTCGTGACGACGTCGCCGACGAGAAAGAAGACGACCGCGCCGTACCACCACAGTGTCGTCAGATCTTCCAGTAGCCCGATCGAACTGTCGGCGTTCGTCTGCGTCGTTCCGTCCCACATACGAGATTTCTGTCTGCTGTCTGGTGTCCGTGCGCCTGCATCTGACCTCGTCTCCGCGGTTACCGGATGGAAGCGGAGACGTGTCGATTCCGTGTGCATTTGTGCCGATACGTACTAAGCGTATTGGTCAATGGTATCGAGTCACAAAAGTAGGTACACGATACCGTATCCAACGGCGGCGACCGTGAGCGTCGCCAGACCGGTGAGAACCCCGAGATACGCCACGCCGACGGGGCGGACGCCCGTTCGTGGAGTGCCATCGGGCCTCTCGGAGACGACCGGGCGGACTGTCGAGTAAGCCACGTTCGAGTAGGTCACCCAGACGGCGACGACGAGCGCCAGCGGGACGATCGTGAACCCGAGCACGTGGGCGTCGGCGATCGTCGGACGCGGCAGGACGAGCGCGGCGGGCGCGTAGACGACCCCAAGCGCCGTCCGACGGTCGATCGTATCGCGGAGTCGCCGGTCACGGCCCTGCTGACCGGCGCTCAGTCGGGCGAACACCGCGATGCCGGCCCAGACGATCGAGACTTCGACGAGGAGGATCCCGAGGAGATCCAGCGTCGGATCGGCGGCGAGAGAGACACGCTCTGTGAGGATCGGCAGTCCGAACGGGGACAAAAGCGGCGGCGGCGCGGCCAGAAACACGTCGCCGAACGGGTGAGTGAGAAAGCCGACGGCGGCGGCGGCCGAAAGCGCCGACGCGCGGATCCCCGTCCGGCGACCGACGAGCGCGCCGCCGACGCCGACGCAGGCGAGGAACGCGGCGGCGACGACGGCCGCCGACGGGGAGACCGCGGCCCGGAACGCCGAGAGCAACACGGCGGCGCTCCCGAGCGCCAGCAGCGCGGCGAGAAACGGCAGCACGGAGAGAACCGGCAGCAGACCGGATCCAGCGGACGCGTTCGGGGCGTCCGGGCGGCGGTGGGAGACCGCGGCGGCCGCACCGAACGCGAGCGCCGCGACGGCGCCGACCGGCAACGGGTGGGTGACGACGCGGTGGACGCCGTTGGCGACGCCCCAGAACGCCTCCCACCCGAGCGGCGCGCCGTTTCCGACGGCGACGGCGTACGTCGCCGCCGCGTAGGCGACGTCGAGGTCCGGAAGCAGGGCTGCGAGCGCCGCGACCGCCCCGAGGCGGAGCGACAGTCGATCCGAACAGCCGGCGCGGCGCGCCCCCCACCCGGCGAGCGCGAACGCGAGGAACTCGTGGCCGACGAACATCGGTTATCGGTGTGTCTGCAACCCTGCGCTCGGCCGGTCGCGCGCGATCGTGGGATAACGGGCGTGGGGCCGGGCGAGTTCGGAGAGCCGTGCGAACACGATTGTAGGGCCATCCTACCCGCGAAAGCAAAATGTCTTCGCATACGTGACATCCCGAGTATGGAGTCCCTACCGCGGCCGCGGGCACCGGTCTTTTGCTCTCGCGGTCCGTACACGGGCGCGTGAACGGAACCGCAATCGACCACGTCAAACTCCGCATCCCCGAGGACGGCGTCGGCGACGCGCTGGCGTTCTACCGCGATGCGCTCGGGTTCGGCATCGACGGGATGGACCTGTACGAATCCGGCGAGAAGCCGTTCTTCTCGGTTCGGCTCGCACCCGGGGCGGTGATCCACCTCCAACCGGAGGGCTCGACGACAGCGACGGACGGGTACGACCACGTCGCCGTCCGCGTCGACGAGACGATCGACGGGCTCGAACGGGAACTGGACGACGCCGGCGTCGACGTCGACCGCCGGCTCGATCCGCTGGGGGCGACCGGCGTCGCGCCGGCGGTGTACGTCACCGACCCGTTCGGGTATCGGCTCGAGCTGAAGGCCGAGCGCGAGTGAGTCTGGAGAGCCGAGACGATGCCGATGCAGACCCGAAAGGGGAGGGAGCTGAGCGATCTGAAGGCGTAGCTTCGGCCACCAGAGACGCGACACCGAACCGCTTTTCTCGGTACTCGCCGACGCGTCACGTACCCGATGTCACCCACGGTCCCCCCAGATCGCGGCGGCGTCCCCACCGGACAGCGGGCGGGCGCCGCGCTCGCGGTCTTCGGCGTCCTCCTGTTCGTCACCTCGCTCGCCCTCGGCGCCGCGCTCGCGCCCGACGTCGGCGCGGCCGACGACGGAGAGTCGAGACAGACGCTCGTCGGCTCCCAGGGCGGCGGTCCGGGCCTCCACGAGCACGGCTCGGTCTACCTGCTCGACGGCCGCGAGACCGCTTGGCGGACGGGGGATACTGACAGCTACTTCGACGTCACGATGCTGGGCAACGGCAGCGTGATGGCCGGCTTCATGGACAGCGGCTACGAGGACTGCGCCCCGTACGAGTCACCGTGTACGCACACCGGCTTCCGGATCATAGACCCGAACGACGACAGCGTCGCCGATCCCGAGATCGAATACGAGTACTCCTTCCCCGTCCGGAGCCGGGCCAACAGCGAGGTCCACGACGTCGAACTGCTAGACTCGGGGGAGTTCCTCGTGAGCGATATGGAGCACGAACGGATCTTCACGGTGAAAAACGGCGAGATCACGTGGCAGTGGAACGCCAGCTCCT
The DNA here is from genome assembly GCF_052545375.1 of Halobellus sp. GM3. Classification (NCBI taxonomy): domain Archaea; kingdom Methanobacteriati; phylum Methanobacteriota; class Halobacteria; order Halobacteriales; family Haloferacaceae; genus Halobellus; species Halobellus sp. GM3. The sequence goes on from NZ_JBQWLT010000007.1 coordinate 45,292, forward strand.
ACTACGACGCCCCCGATGACCCGACTCGGACCGACTGGCTGCACATCAACGACGTCGACGTCGTCGGCGAGGACCGCTACCTCGTCTCCGTCCGCAACGCCCACCAGCTCGTGATCGTCGAGCGCGGCGAGGGCGTCGTCGAAGTGATAAACGAAGGCGACGGCGGCACCGGGAGCACCGAGGGGGACCCGACGCTCCTCAGACAGCAGCACAACCCCCAGTGGCTCGGCGACGGAAACGTGCTGGTCGCCGACAGCCACAACGACCGGATCGTCGAACTGGAGCGGACCGAGAGCGGCGACTGGGAGGTCGCCTGGGAGATCTACGCCGCCGAGGGCGTCAACTTCAACTGGCCGCGCGACGCCGACCGACTCCCGAACGGAAACACGCTCATCACCGACTCGCTGAATCAGCGGATCGTCGAGGTGAACCGCTCGGGCGAGACCGTCTGGAGCTACGGGACGCCGCGGGTCCCGTACGAGGCCGAGCGACTGCCCGCCGGCGAGACCGTCGGCGGCGTCTCCTACGCTGACGAGACCGACGACACGACCTCGATCGGGGACGAACAGAGCGTTCCGGTACTGTCGTTCCTGCTTATGATCTTTCAGACCGGCCTGCAGACGCCGTTTTGGTTCACGGAGGCGCACGTCGCCGTCACGCTCGTCTCGCTCGTGTGCGTTCTCCTCGGTGTGGGGCTCGTCGGCCGCGATCGGCTCCGCGGGTGAGCCGTCCCGAGGCCGCTCGATCCCACGATTTCTTATCGTTACGAGTGGAGATGTGGGTATGACCGACCGCGACGAGCGGGCAGCCGACGCGCTCGAGACCGACTCGGGATCTGACAGCGACGACTCGACTGTCGGCGACGACTCGGGCTCCGACAGCGACGGCTCGACCGTCGGCGGCGCCCCGACCGACGACGAACTGGCGTGGCGCACGACCGGGAGCGAGATCGACTACACCTGTCCCGGCTTCGACGTCCGCCGCGACGACGTTGTCCTCCCCGACGGCACCGAGACCGACCTCCACTACGTGGACGAGCCCGAAGCGGTCGTGATCCTCCCGTTCACGCCCGACGGCGACGTCGTCGTCATCGAGGAGTGGCGGCAGGCGGTCGATCGCGTCACCCGCGGGCTGCCGGCCGGCAGCGCCGAGCCCGACGACGACGATCTCGTCGCAGTCGCCCGCCGGGAACTCGCCGAGGAGACCGGATACGAGGCCGGATCGCTCCGGCACCTGTTCGCGGTCGAGCCGTCCAACGGGCTGTTGAACAGCGTCCACCACTACTTCCTCGCGCGCGACTGCGAGCCGACGGCCGAGCAGGACCTCGATTTCAACGAGAGCATCCGCGTCGTCGTCAGCGACTACGACGACCTGTTGGGCGCCGTCGTCGACGGCGAGATCCGGGACGGTCGAACGGTCCTCGGAGTCTCCCGCTACGAACTCGCCGAGCGGTGGCGGTAATCGCCAGGGGCCCGGACGGCGTGGGTGCGGGCGGGCCCGGAGGAGACGAAGGATTTTGACGCGCCGGAACGTAGCTCGCCCGTGTCCTCCGAACTGACCTCCGCCGGCGGCGCGGACGACGCCGTGTCGCCGCCGTCCGCCGCCGCCGTCGTCCGCGCGCTCGCCGTCGCGATCGCCCTCTCGGTCGGCGGTATCGCGGCCGGTGCGATCCTCGTCATCGCCGCCGCCGTCGCCCTCGGCCGCTCGGGCGTCGCGGTGACGCCGCTTTTGAGTATCGTGCTCTCGCTGGCGCTCGCGACCGGGATCGGCTTCGGCGGCGTCGCCTTCGGCTACCTCCGCTACCGCGGCCGCGGGATCGAGTACGTCGGCCTCGCCGTCCCCTCGCTGCGCGACGTCGCGTTCGTCGTGGCGGGCTACGTCGCCTCGTTCGCGTTGCTCCTCGTCGCCTCGGTGGTGCTGTCTTCGACCGGGACGGAGGCCGCGCCGAACTCCGTCGCGGAGGTTGGGATGGAAAACCCCGAGATCCTGCTGTTGCTCGTGCCCGCGTCGTTCCTCCTGATCGGTCCGGGCGAGGAGCTCCTGTACCGCGGCGTCGTCCAGAACCGCCTCGGGGAGGCGCTGCCCGCCCCGCTCGCGATCGTCCTCGCGAGCCTCATCTTCGCGTCGATTCACTACTTCTCGCTGTCGGGGGCGCCGGAGGCGCGGCTCGTCAGTATCTCGGTGCTCGTGCTGCCGACGCTCGTGTTCGGGACGGTGTACGAACTCACCGACAATCTGGTCGTGCCGGCGCTGATCCACGGCGCGTACAACGCGACGCTGTTCTCGCTCCTGTATCTCACCATCCGGTTCGCCGGGATGGAGGAGCTGCCGCAGTGGGTGCTGTCGTCGATCCCGCTGTAGCGGACGTCGGTACCGTGCCGCCGATCGCGTCAAACGAGCGTCCACGCGAAGTACAGCCCGCCGAGAACGAGCGCGACGCCGACGAGCTGGACGAGCCGTCGCCACTGCGAGACCGCCGCCGGAGCGTCGCCGCCGTCCGTTCCGCCGTGGGGCGCTCCGTCGCGACTCGCCCCGCGGTGTCCCGTCCCGTCATCGCCGTATCGCCCGTGGCGGTCCCGCGGGAGTCGACCGGCGGTGTGGACCTGCAGAACCGTCTCCGGCGCGACCACGAACACGAGGCCCAGCGCGACGCCAAGCACGGCGGCCGCGAGGGTCCGAGCGTCGACCATCAGCCGCGGAGTCGCGCGATCCGCTTTTCGATCGGCGGGTGCGTCGCGAACAGCCGAGCGAGACCGCGCTTCTCGCCGAAGATGCAGAGCGCGTTCACCTGTTCATCGACCGCGGACTCGCGATTCCGATCGTTGCCCTGACTGATCTTCTCGAGGGCCCGCGCCAGCGGCTCTCCCCCGCCGATGGCGTCGGCGGCGTCGCCGTCGGCGACGTACTCGCGGTACCGCGAGATGGCGAAGACGAACAGCATCACCAGCATCTGGGTGATCTGGCCGACGACGATGGCGAGGAAGAAGTCCGCGATGTCGTTGTCGCCGGTCAGGAGGACGGTCCACTGGGCGACGATGGCGACGATGGAGGCGACGCCCTGTCCGAGCACCATCATCACCACGTCGCGGTTGCGGATGTGCGCGAGTTCGTGCGCGAGGACGCCCTCGACCTCGTCGGGGTTCAGCCGCGCGAGGAGCTCCTCGCTGACGACGACCGTCCCGGCGCCCTTCCGGCCGACCGCGAAGGCGTTGGGGGCGCCCATCCGCGCGATCATCAGCCGGGGCTTTTCGATCCCCATGGACCGCGAGAGCGACTCGACGCGGCGGTGGATGTCGGGGGCGCGCTCTTCGGGGAGGTCCTCCGCGCCGACGCTCCGGAGCGCCATCCACTTGCCGAGTTTGTACTGGACGCCGACGAAGGCGACGCTCCCGACGAGCACGAGCGGGAGCGGCCAGCCGAAGACCCCCATCACGATCACGGCCGCGACGGCGTAGAACGCGAACAGGATCGATCCGACGATCGCCATCCGCGCGTTCAGTCCGAGGTGTCGCATACGACGATTCCGTTGCTCGTCCGGGCACAAGTATGCGGCGGTCGCGGCCGGGCGACTCTCCAGACGACCAAAACGAGCGCGGTTCTCTCCCCGGATGTCGTACGGGTTCTCCCTCGGATGTCGTACGCGTTCTCCTCCGTTTCCCCGAGACGGAGGCGTCCACAAGACGTTTGAGACCGCTCGGCGAAGGAAGGGGCGATGCCCTCCTTGACCCGCCGCCGAGCCCTCCTCGCGGTCGCCTCGGGGGTCGCCGCACTCGCCGGCTGTTCCGGCGGACGCGATCGACCGACGATCGACCGTCGAAGCCGCGAGCGACCGCTCGAAAACTACGAGTCGCGCCGCGTCCGCAACGAGGACGGCGCCGTCCTGTTCACCCAACGCGAGGAACTGCCGACAGCGACCGACGACGAGCGGAGCCGGTACGTGCGCTCCGGGCGGAGCGTCGTCGTCTCCGAAGACGGACTCGCCGACCTCACGTTCGGTGACGTCCCCGAAGCGGAGCGGCTCCGGTCGTTCGCCGCGGACACGGACTTCGCCTCGTCGTCGCTGTACCTCCACGCGATGCCCGTCGAGGCCTGCTATGAGATCCGTCTCCAGTCGGCGAGCGTCGAGCGGGACGAGCTCGAAGCCGGCGACCTGCACCCGCACGCCGACTTCTGTCGGACCTACCGGCCCGCCGACGTCGAGTGCGGCGTCAACGAGATTCACACCGTCGGATTCGCGATACGGCTGCCCGTCGCGGCCGAGCAGTCCTCGGGAAGCGGAAGCGGGATGTCGAGTACCTGTCGGCCGTCGCACCGGGGGGAGTCCTTCGACGCGACGGTGACTCCCGCGAGCGGAGGTGCCGAGAAATGACGGGGAATCGGGAACCGCCGTCCGGTCGGGCGATGCAGTCCCGTCGGACGGTGCTCGCCGCGCTGGGGACAGTCGGCGTCGCCGGCTTGGCGGGATGTTCGTCCGTGCCGTTCTGGGACGGGCGGGACGACGAGCGCGACGACGTGTCGCTGTCGGCCGACGCCGTGGAGCCGGTCGCGTGGCCGCCGTCGCCGTTCCCGGTCGCCGTTCCCCCGACGCTCGCCGAGGGCCACCGGGAGCGCGCCCGCGAGTTGCTCGCGACGGTCCCGTCCGACCCGTCGGTTCCCAACCGCTCGATCGCCGCGGAAATCCGGTCGGACCGCGAGCGCGTGTCGAACCGACTCGCGGAAGCCGTCGAGGAGCCATGGCCGACCGAGGGACTCGGCGAGTGGCGCGGCCGCGTGGGCTCGGCCGCGACCGTCCGGGGCACCTACCGCGCGGCGACGGGCGAGAGCGACGCGGACGCGGTCCCCGCGCGGTCGGCGGCGGTGCGCGAGGAACTCGGAGCGTTCGTCGCCGGCCACGAGTACCGCGCGGCGTCGCCGCTGGATGCGGTGCTCGCCAGCGCGCCGATCGAGAGACTGGTGGCGGACTGTCGCCGCCGCGTCCGACCGAACCCGGCGTATCCGACCGATCCGCTCTCCCGGCCGTTCCAAGCTGGCGAGGCCGTCGGACGCGTCGAACTCGCCCGCGCGGCGCTCGGCGACGCCCGGGGGCTGCGAGAGGCGCACCTGACAGCGCGCGACGATCCGACCCCGCAGTGGGCCGCGCTGATCGACGCGACGGACCGGCTGCGAATCGCGGTCTCCCGCACTCGCTCCACCGTCCGGGACTTCCTCGACGTCGACGAACCGCCCTTCGTCGCCGACCTCGAGGACACGGCGGGCTACTGGCTGTTTACGGGCGCCAGCAGACGGGTCGAGGGGACGGTCCAAACGCACGAAGACCACGTCGACGACGGCGAATACGCGACCGCAGTGATCGAAGCCGGTCGGGCGCTGGCCGCCGTCGAGGCCCTTCGGGCGGCGATCGACGGGATCCGCGACGGCGCCTATCAGAGCGCGGTGACCGTCGACTCGGTAAGCCGGGCTGCGGCGCGTGCGCGCGAGGCGATCGCCGCGGTCGAAGAGAGCGGAGATAGCGGGAGCGGAGACAGTGGGAGCGAAGGCGGCGAAGAGCGCCCGGACCGGCGGCTCGCGACGCAACTCGCTCGTCCCGCGCTCGAATCTCTCGCGTACGTCCCCACTCGGATCGAGGAGCGGTACGCGGACGCGACGCGGGTCCAAGGCGAACTGGCTTGGATCGAACTCTACGCTCGCGCTGTTCCCGCCGCGACCGGGTTCGTGCTCGATCGACTCGAGTAGTCCGTGAGCCGCCGTTCGCCGTCCACCGGCGCAAAAGCGACGATACTTACCGGCCGCCCGCCCAGAAATCCGGTATGCGCGATCACTTCGAGCTCCGCGACGGGGACGCCGCCGGGCGGATCGGCGAGCTTTCGGTCCCCCGCGCGGGGGTGACAGTCGAGACGCCGACGCTGATGCCGGTGATCAACCCCAACATCCGGACGGTTTCCCCCTCGCGCCTCGAGTCGGACTTCGGCGCGGAGATCCTCATCACGAACTCCTACATCATCCACACGAGCGAGGACCTCCGCCAGAAGGCGCTCGACGTCGGCCTCCACGAGATGCTGGACTTCGACGGGGCGATCGTCACCGACTCGGGATCCTTCCAGCTCGCGGAGTACGGCGACATCGAGGTGACGACCCGCGAGATCCTCGGGTTCCAGCGCGACATCGGCTCGGACGTCGGGACGCCCGTCGACATTCCGACGCCGCCGGACGTGACAAGAGCGCGGGCCGGGCGCGAGCTCGAACGGACCAAGGAGGCGCTCTCGGACGCCGAGGGCGTCGACACCGGCGAGATGCTCGTGAACGCGCCCGTGCAGGGGTCAACGTACCCGGAGCTCCGCGAGGCCGCCGGCCGGCACGCGTACGCGACCGACCTCGACGTGTTCCCCGTCGGCGCGGTCGTCCCGCTGATGAACAGCTACCGCTACGCCGAGATGATCGACGCCGTCGCGGCCGCCAAGCGCGGGCTCGGCCGCGACGCCCCCGTCCACCTCTTCGGCGCGGGCCACCCGATGATGTTCGCGCTGGCGGTCGCGGCCGGCTGCGACCTCTTCGATTCGGCCGCCTACGCCATCTACGCCCGCGACGACCGGTATATGACGGTTCGCGGGACCGAGCATCTCGCGGATCTCGCGTACTTCCCCTGCTCGTGTGCGGTCTGTTCGGCGCACGACCCCGAGAGCCTCCAAGAGCGCGACGACGCCGAGCGCGAACGGTTGCTCGCCGAGCACAACCTCCACGTCTCGTTCGCGGAGATCCGGCGGGTCAAACAGGCGATCCGATCCGGGAACCTCCTCGAACTGGTCGAATCGCGCGCGCGAGCGCACCCGGCGATGCTCGACGGCTACCGCGCGCTCTTGGACCACGCGGATCAGCTCGAACGCGAGGACCCGGTCTCGAAGGGCTCGTTCTTCTATCTCTCCGCGGAGTCGGCGCGGCGCCCGGAAGTCGGACGGCACCACGAACGGCTCGCGCGGCTCGACGCCGGCGCGCGGGTGCTGCTCACGCAGGGCGGCAAGCCCTCCGGCGACGAGTACGACGCCGCCTGGCGCGTGGTGCCGCCGTTCGGCCCGTTCCCGCGGGCGCTCTCGGGGACGTACCCGCTCACCGCGGAGGTCCCGGAGCGGACCGATCGCGCCGCCTGCGAGGCGGCCGCCGAGGGCGTCGCACGGCTCGTCTCGGCGAACCCCGGCTCGTCGTTCGTGCTCGCACACGAGGAGTGGCCCGAATCGGCGCTGGCGCGGGTGCCCGACCGCGTCGAACTGGAACCGCTCGGGGGCGATCGACGCGGCGCCGGCGATGGAGGGCCGGCGTAATCGGGTCGACGAACGCTATCGAACAGACAGATAATTCACGGTCGACGGTGCATAGGGGTGTATGACCGACTACTTCGAGATCCACGGGCGCGACGGGGCCGCGCGCCTCGGGGAGCTCAGGCTCACGGACCCCCTGACGACGCCCGCGCTCGTCGACGGGAGCGTCGACGACGCGGGGAGCCTCTGGACGGGCGAGCGCGAGATGCCCCACGGCTACCGGGAGATGCTGACGATCCTGCCGCACCGCTCGTTCCCGGCCGGCGCCGACGAGCGCGTCCAAGAGACCTTCGCGGTCGACTACCCCGACGTCGACTTCCCGAGCGCCGCGGTCGTGACGGCCGAGACCGCGGCCGACTACGGATCGGACGCCTACATCCTCTCGAACGCGCCGGGGTTCGTCGGCCACGCGTCGGCGTTCCGCGACGAGATCATCGCGGCGCGGGAGGCCCTCCCCGCCGACACCGCGCTGTATCTCTCGGGCGTGGCCACGCCGCGCAACGCGGCCACGCTCGCCTACGCCGGCGTCGACCTCTTCGACGCGAAGCGGGCCCGCGTTCGCGGCCTGCAGGGCTTTTATCTCACCGCCGAGGACGAGTACTTCCTCGAGGACCTCGACGAGCTGCCCTGTGCGTGCCCGGCGTGTCGGGGCAAGCGCGTCGACGTCGACGCCGAGGAGGCCGAAGCGCGCGGAATCGCGGCGTCGGCGCTGTTCGACCGCGAGGACTGCGCCGATCACAACGAGTTCGCGCTCGAAGCCGAGCTCGCGACGGTCCGTCGGCGGATCCGCGACGGCCGCCTGCGCGATTACATCGAGGGGCAGGCCCGACACGACCAGTGGCTCACGGCCGCGTTCCGCGAGTTCGACGCGCAGTACGGGTACTTGGAGGAGCGGACCCCGGTCATTCGCGACAGCGAGCTCGCGGCGTCGTCGTCGGACTCCCTCCGTCGCGTCGAGATCCAGCGCTTCGCCGACCGGGTGACGAGTCGCTACCGCAACCGCTTTTCGAACCCGCTCGTGCTCGTGCCCTGCTCGGCGACGAAGCCGTACAGCGAGTCCCAGAGCCACGCGCAGTTCCACGACGCCGTCCAGTATCGGGGGCATCTGGCCTCGATGACCTCCCCGATCGGCGTCGTGCCGATGGAGCTCGAACTCACCTACCCGGCGCAGCACTACGACACGGTCGTGACGGGGCGGTGGTCCGAGGACGAGAAATCGTTCGTCGCGAGCGTGCTCCGGCTCTATCTCGAACGCAACGAGTACTCGCGCGTCATCGCGCACGTGCCCGAGGGGGGCTATCGCGACATCTGCGATCGCGTCGCGGGCGACGTCGACGTCGACTTCGAGTACACCGTCGACGACCACCCGACGACGACGGAGTCGATCGCGAACCTGATGTCGACGCTCGACGGCGAGCTGAAGTACGGCAAGCGGGAGCGACAGCACAACACGGTGAAGGCGCTCGCGGACTACCAGTTCGGCCCCGACGCGGGCGACGCGCTCTTCGCGGACGTCGACCTGCAGACGACGAGTCGCTACCCCAAGCTCCAGGTGCGGGACGACGACGGCGAGCAGCTCGCGGCGATGGTCCCGCAGTACGGCGTGCTCGCCTTCACGCTCGCCGGCGCGCGCGTCTGGGAGGAGTCGGACGCGCCGACGAAGCGCGTCGAGATCGACGGGTTCGTCCCCCACGGGAGCGTGCTCGCGCCGGGCGTCGTCGACGCCGACGATGACATCCGCGTGGGCGATGAGGTCGTCGTCGAGGGCCCGAAGGCCTTCGGCGTGGGGCGCGCGCAGATGTTCGGGTCCGAGATGGTCGAGTCGACGCGCGGCGAGGCGGTGCAGATGCGGCACGTCGAGGAGCGGTGACGCCGGCGGTAGGCAGCCCCTACCTGACTCCCCGGATGAATTATCAATCAAATAGAAGTTTTAAGTAGCTGTTCGCCTCATACATAGTTGATGTCGAAGCAACAGGAGGAGGCTGGTCACCCCCTCAACGAGCTCCCCGATCAGCAGGCGGTCGATTGGACGATCGTTCAGTCGCTTCTCGCCGCCAACGAGGCGACGTCGCGGGCGCTCGAATCACACCTCCTTCAGGCGTACTACGAACAGGACGGGAACGCGGAAACCGAATCCACGGCCCAGTATCTCGAACGCGCGGTCACTCGCCACGAGCGGATCATCGAGGACCTGCGGTTCGCTCGGGAACTGCTCGAGGAGCGGTAGCCGGGTCGCGCGCGGGACCGTCGGCCCACAGTGCTCCGAGCGTCGGGAGAAATGTACCATCGCTACATAGGAGCATATTTGGTCCCTCGGTCTCACACCGAGGTATGAAGCTGGCGGTTCCAACGGATTTCGATATCCTCGACGCCCTCTCGGACGGGCGGCGAAACACGGCGGTCAACCTCTCGTACGTCCTCAACAAGAACCGCTCGTACATCAACACGCGATTACCCGTGCTGGCGGATTACGACCTCCTCGAACGCGTCGGCCCGGCGCCGAACAGCGGGCTGTACGAGATCACCGAGAAGGGGCGAGTCGTCGCGGCGAACCGCGAGGCCTACGAGCGCGACGACGTCGACTTCGACGAGTTCGTCGCCGCCGAACTCGACGCGAGCGACGACGACGAGTAACGCGGCGCGACCACCAGCCAGCGCTTTTTCGGCCGACCGTCCCGAACCGGAACCGCGACCCCCCGCGTCCGTCGGCGCCCGTCTCTCGACTCGACCGAACGACGGCGTGCGATCGGGCGAGCGATCCGTCACAGACGCGGTATCGGTGGCTCGCCCGTAGAACCGCGATCATCCGAACGCGGGCAGTCGCCAGCGTCAGGGCCCGAGTCGATCGACGTTCCCGAGCTCGAACCGGGCCCCGCCGTCGGCGCTATCGGCGACGCGGAGGTCCCAGCCGTGCGCCTCCGCGACGGTCCGGACGATGTTCAGGCCGAGGCCCGTCCCGTCCTCGGCGAGCGTGTACCCCGGTTCGAGAATGCGCTCGCGCTCGCCCGCGGGGAGTCCCGCGCCGTCGTCGGCGACGTAGAACCCCTCGTCGGTCGCGCCGACGGTCACGGTGACGTCGGGGCCGCCGTGTGTCACCGCGTTCTGCAGGAGATTCGAGAGGAGCTGACGCAGTCGGCTCTCGTCGGCGCGGATCCGGGCATCGGCGGCGTCGACGACCAAGCGCGCGTCCCCGGTCTCGATCGTCCGCCAGCACCGCGACGCCGCGCGCCCCAGATCGACCGCGCTCGTCTCGCCGACGTCCTCGCCGTGGCGGGCCAGCGCCAGTAGGTCCTCGATGAGCTCGTCCATTCGGTCGAGGGCGGCGCGCGCGGCCGCGAGGTGCTCGCTCTCCACACGGTCGGCGAGCAGTTCGAGGCGGCCGGTCGCAACGTTCAGCGGGTTTCGGAGGTCGTGGCTGATGACCCCCGCGAACTCGTCGAGGCGGGCGTTCCGCCGTTCGAGCGTCCGCTCGTAGCGCGCCCGCTCGCTGACGTCCCGGAGGACGAGCACGACGCCGCCATTCGCGTGCGCGTCCCCTTCGCCCTCGGAGTCGAGCGGCGTGATCCGGACCTCGGCCGGGAGCCGGCGGGGGACGGGCGCCGACTCCGGGTGTCGGATCACACAGTCGCAGCGCTCCTCCTCGGAGCGGCCGTCGGCGACGGCGTCGATCGCGGCGCGGAGGTCGCCGTCGCTCGATTCGACGTATTCGGCGAGGCGCTCGCGGTCGGATCCGAGGACGTCCGCGCGCTCGGACCGGGTGACGTCGAGAAACCGACGGTTCGCGAACGCGACCGAGCCGTCGGGGTCGAGCGCGACCACGGGCTCCCGGAGGGACCGCAGGACGGCGCGGTCGTCGACCGATTTATGACCGCTGGCTGTCATTACTTGGCTCCCAATACCCACCGACGAGTATAATTGTTCTGCAATCGTTTCGGGGGAACCGGGCCAATGCGCTTCTCCGCGCAGAAAAAAGTAATATATACCAACGGTATGTAGATTTAGTATCATCAACGCCGGCTCGCCCGGCGGGTATCTCACAATGGGATTGGACTTGGTCGAACCGACGGACTTCGAGATTCTGTCGTACCTCGCGGCGGAGGGGCGGAACAACGCGGTGAACGTCGCGGTCGCGCTGGATCGGGACCGCACGTATATGAACACGCGCCTGGGCACGCTCGCGCGCTACGGGTGCCTGCGGCGCGTCGGCCCCGCGGAGAACAGCGGGCTGTACGAGATTACCGAGAAGGGGCGGGTCGCGCTGGAGCATCGGGAGGCGCGGCGCGATCCGGAGGCTGACTTCGAGGCGGTGGTGGAAGAGGCAGTCGTCGGCAGTGCGGGCGAGCGCGGGGGAGAGTAATGGGTGGGTGCTCGCGGGCGAAAAACGCCACCGTGGGCGACTACCTTGGGGAAAATCATCAGACCGCGTGAAAATTCCACACTTTAGAATCTGAAATATATTACTTTCAGTTGTATTTATGGGACGAATCTGTTAGAGAGGATAACTTTAAGTTCGATGCTATATACCGACGGTATGTGCGAGCAGTATCAGCTACCGGTGGCTATCGGCAGGCGGTGTATCACTGGTCGGTACTGCTCGTGTAACCGAAATATGGTTACAAGGAAACTATGACAGGACACAATAGACGGACAAGGTACGGAACAGTACTCGCCGTGGCGTTAGCCGCGGTGATGGTGCTGTCGGTGTTTGCAACGCCGGCGGCAGCAGCAAGTGCGACCTCAGCCGCAGATACGATCGTTAACGCAGATAATGTCGGTGATGGCGGGGAGCAGGTAACTGCGACTTCAACAATCAGTTTCCAATCTCCTAGTGATGACAATCCAAGTGTTGGTGACACAATCACTGTTCAGCTGACATCTGGGAATTTAGAAGAAGGTGACGTTGAAATTGACTCTGCATCGGTTGACAGTGTGGATCCAGATGGCACAGCGGGTGAGGTCACCGGTGTTGAAGTGAAAAGTGTCCGTGATGGCAACGTGTTTACTGGGACGCAGGACACTGTTATCGTCGAAATCACCTCTGTTGATACTTCAGGTGGAACCGACGTCAGCGATGACTCCTTCGACCTAACTACCACGTACACCATTAACAGCCAAGCCGCTGAAAATGCGGGTGCGAGTACTTTCACAGGTACGGGAATCATCGGAATTACCGCAGATACTGTTGGAGGTTCCGCAAATAACCTCGCTGGAACAAACCTCGTGAATCTCGAGATTGAACCCGGTCCTTCACCGGACAAACTCCAAGTCACTGGTGTTGCTGATATCGCCCACGATGGGACGGCTACGGTCACCGTCAAAGCGGTGGATCAGTTCGGAGCTGTAATCGAACCTGAAAATATTGCGGGAGTCTCAGACCTCGCGAATGCACAGAGCACCTACTCTGACATAAGCAACGTCAACGTGAATCTGACGAGTGTTCCTAACGATGTTGAGGACTTCAATACCTCAGGAACCCTCGCATTAGGTTCAGGTGCCTCAGGCACTGCCCAATGGGATGTCGCTATCGGTAGCGGTGCAGGGGATATCAATACCGCACCTGATGGTACGGCGTACGTTGGCAACTTCGAAGTGCAAGCTAGTGACGGTGACGGGGCTATTAGCGCGTCCAGTGCACAATCTATGGACATCAAACCCGGCGCCGTTGCAGCATCCTTCGAAAACAGTACGTACGATGCTGACGACCGACCGACTAATCCAAACGAAACTGCCCTTGATGTGAATATCACGGATGGTGCAGGAACCAACCTCGAAGTGGCAGAGCTCGAACTGTCACTAACGGCAGCAGTGACGTCCGGTAACTACCAGGGCAGTACTGCGAACGGAACGCTCACTGGTCCTTCCATCGCCGATACAAATGGTGATGCGATTACGTCCATTACGGTGGACGGTTCGACCGCTCAGAATATCGTAATCACTGACAACCTCAACGACGCTGATTCCAGCGCGTTCACTTTCAGTTCGACCGATGCGGCCGACTACACGTTAACTGTGACTGAACCAGTTACCTCGAGTTCGGCCGCTCCGTCTGTCACCGTTAGTCCCGGTGCCGCGGATACGCTGGATCTGACCGTCAGTGATACCACATTTGACAACGGTAAGACTGACTTCGTCTCACCGACTGTAACGATCAAAGACGCTCACGATAACCAAGTCGACGGAACTAGTCGGTATTCCTCGAGTGATACCGACCTGACCTTCACTCTGAAGACGCCCGACGGTGACAATTACAACGCTCCGGCGACGAAGACTCTGACTGGAGTAACGGGTAGTCCGGCGACAATCGGTGACAGCGATGGCGGCTCTCCGGATATCGGTGCTGGCGTCGGAACGTTCACGCTTGAGGTCCAGCAGGACAGTGGTAAGCTCGCGAACGACGTCGATAGCGAGACGTTCACGGTGTATCCCGCAAGTGTGACCGTTAGTGAGACCTCAGGAGGGAATGTGGATGCTGGCACAGCCAACACCATCGACCTGACTCTACAGGACGATGGGACCAATGGCCCGGTCAACAACGTGAGTTCCTTCCAAGTTGACCTTCGTCTCGACACCGAGACCCTGCAGAGCGGTGCAGATATCGCGTCGTCGAGCGACCTCAAGGTCGAAATTGCAAACGAAGGTCAGCTCAACGCGTCTGGCTCTCAGCAGGATGTGACGGTGACGGTCGAATCCGGCAGTCCGTCCGTCGACTTCAACTCGACTACTGCTGGTACGTTCGGTCTTGAAGCTGAAGTCGACACCGATGGTGGAACGTCCACTGATACGACTTCGACCTTCGATGTGAACCCGCTGGGAATCAGCGAGCTGAACGCAGATATGAAGGAAGAAGTCGTCGGTGCTGTCGATGACCAAGGTGGAAACGCTGAAGTTACCCTCACACTCGAAGACGAGTACGGTAACGCGGCAGGTTACCAAGCGAATGCGCAGGACACCACTGTAAACATCACCACCGATAGTGGTACTGAGGTCTACTCGCAAACGATTAGTAGTGGTTCCCTTACGGCTACGACTAGCGCTCCGGATCAGGCACTTCGGACGATCAAGCTAGGTACCGATGCGAGCACGAGCCCTCTGGATCCAGACAGTGACCTGTCAGACACAGTCGAGACTGGTCCGACCACACTCAACGTGGATAACAACGATGCGAGTTCTGTCGCTACTGACAGTCTGACTATCGTTCACGAGGCATACGACCTCAACAAAGGCTTCCAGCGTGTTTCCCTCCCGCAGCCTGCGGAAGTGGTCACGACGGACGTCAACCACGTTACGACATGGAACACGAGTGCCACTAACTACGACAGTGACGAGATCGATGTCGTCACTGGTGATACGGTCTCCGGTGATGCTGAACTCCATAGTGGCCTTCAAGTCTCCGGAAGCTCCGCTGATGCCCGTATTGGCTTCAACTTCTCTACGGAAGACACGGCTGAGCCGGGCGAGGCTTCCCTCGAGGAAGGGTGGAACTTTGTCGGAACGAACTACGATATCGCTACTAATAACAACTACAACCTTGCTGATGACCTTCTGTCAGTGAAGGACATCGCCAAAGATGGTAGCGCTAACAAGTTCGTTATGGACGGCGGAATGAACGTCCTGCTTGATGCAGGAGAGAGCAGCGATAGTACTACCTCCTTGACCGATGCTATTAACGCCGGTAGCAGCGGAAATGGAGAATACGGGACGTACTGGGTGTACGTTGAAGATCCGTCTGGATCTGAATACACTCGACAGATCGTGAAGACCGGATACGATCCGAGTAGCCGTAGTCCCTAGCTGAAGTAACTACTTTCCTTCAATATTTATGAAAATGAATCGGATCGCAGTGATATTGTTGGTGCTAATGGTGGCATTAACTGGGGCCATTAGCAGCACCGCTGTTGCTCAATCCGACGAGCCAGGGGAACCTGTCGTGTTCTATGGCTCGGCGAGTATGGCTAGCGGAGATGTACCAGAAGGAACGACTATCGTGCTCGCAGTCGATGGTGATCAGCAAGACTCCGTTGTAGTTGGTGAAAGCGGGGTTTATGCCTCGGACGATCCGAGTTCGGATAAGCTGGAAACCCACACGAACGCCGGCTCGACGATCACATTCCACATCGGGAGTGTCGATGGTCCGCAGGCGAACGAAGAACTCGAGATGGATAATGTGGGATCTGGTGTCTTCGAGCAGGATCTCACAGGATTCCAAGCGAGTGAAATCGCCGACGAGATCACTCTCGAACTAGGAGGGGGCACTGGCTCGGTGACTCTCACTGACGGTGATTCCGTCGACGCAGTCGTAACAGCAACCTTCGCTGACGGGAATTCAGAAGAGGTAACGGCTGATACGGCACTCAGTAGTGACGACACCGATGTCGTAAGCATCGACGGGACGACGATCAGCGCCGACAGTACCGGTAGCGCGACGGTTACGGCCGAGTACCAAGGACTGAGCGATAGCGTCGACGTCGAGGTCGAAGAATCCTCCGGCGGGGGCGGTGGGGGCGGCGGCGGAGGCGGCGGAGGCGGCGCTGCACCAGCAGAGCCGGCTGAGCCTGCCTCTGTCTCGGCCCCTGCGACAGGCACGAACCCGACTATCAGCGTCGACGAGGGAATCTCCCTCTCGTCGGTCGGCTTCGGTAGCCAGACCGACATCGACGCCGAGGTCGAGATCAACGAAGTGACCGAGCCGCCCGCGCCCGAACCGGAGGGCTCGACCTTCGTCACCGGCGCACAGATCACCTTCACGTCGGGTGACTCGAGCGGCGTCGAACGCGTTCGGATGGGCGTTCGGCAGTCCCGACTGGACGAACTCGACGTCTCGTCCGATCGGCTGGTCATCGGCCACCTGAACGAGGACAGCGGCGAGTGGGAACTGCTCGAAACGACGGTCGAGAGCGAGGACGGCGAGCAGGTCGTCCTCGACGCGCCGTCGGCGGGCTTCTCCACCTACGCGGTCTTCGCCCAGGAGGAACAGCCGACGACCACCGCGACTGACACGCCCGAACCCGACACCGACGCACCGTCGACCGACACGCCCGAACCCGACACGCCGACCGAGACGCCCGAGCCCGACGGCGGGCCCGGCGCGCTCCTCATCGGCGGCGTCGTCATCGTCATCGTGGCACTCGCCGCGGGGGCGTACCTGGCGTTCGGACGCGAATAACGACGAACCGACCCAACCGACCCATTTTTTCGGCGTTGCGACTCGCGGTGACTGAACGACCGCTGAGACTGACTGTTCTCGTCGGCGCGGTGAACGCCGTCGACGGCGCGGGCGCTCACCGGTGCACCGTAACAACGATTATGAGGAGCCGAACGGCCGCCTCGTGAGTCGGTTGCGGCTTGCTACCAGTGATCCCGAAAGCGGGGGGCGCGCCCCCCGAGAAGAGACGACACCAGCCCCGATCAGTCCGTCTGCTCGAGTAGCGGATTTCGCTCGTCGATGTCCGAGACCGAGACCGACCCGTCGTGTCTGACGGTCACTTCGTACGTGGGGGTCTCAAAGACGAGCGCCCACGAGCCGCTGTCGTGGGCCGCCAACGTCTCCAGCGCGTCGAGATCGACGTAGTCGCCGAGCGAAAGGCCGAGTTCCGCGGCGTCGACCCCCTCGGCGTCGGCTATCTGCTCGACTATCGTGCTAATGAGATGCTCTGCCATCTGAATTGTCGTATTTTGAACCATTCCGCCATCATAGTTCCTGCGATTTCCTTGTCTCGTCGCGGCGAGACGAAGCGAGGACGTTCACTCGGTGTCGGACCGGAGGAAGTCATCGAGGACGTAGAGGCCGAACGGGACGGTCCCGCAGACCACCGCGAACAGGCCGACCTCGAGCCCCGCTTCGCCGAATTTGTCGATGTACAGCGCCAGTGACCCATCGAAGACGTACGCGATGAGGACGATCGAACCCAAAAGCAGCGTCGAGAAGCCGCCGAGAATGACCGTGTACCACGCGATGAACCGTCGGAAGCGGTCGTGCGTCGATGCCTTCGAGCGCGGAGAGATCATATTCGGGGGTCGGCCTCCGCGTGCCGTCTCGGGACCCGACTACTTCGTTAAGCCGTCCGTACGACCGATATTCGAAGGAGAGACGCTCGAGAGCGGCCGACGAAACGGGATCGGTGGTCCCGCGGACGACCGCGACTTTTTCACCCCGCGTTCCCTCCCATCGGGTATGACAGGCGACTCCACGGAGCCCGACCGCGAACTCTCACTCGGCGTGCCGAAAGGCGTCCTCGACTCGCTGCCGGAGGACGGCGCGAACGCCGCCGCGGACATGAAGACGGCCGTCGCCGGCATCGAAGCGAGCCTCCGGGAGGCGATCGAATCCGCCGACTCCGACGCGGAGGCCGCGAGCGACGCCGTCGACGCCATCGAGCACCTCGAAGCGAAGATGGAGACCTACGACGAGTTCGTGCCCGAACTGCGGGCGTGGGGGCAGTCGCCCATCTACGCGATCGCGTGGCGGAACCTCTACGCGGAGCTGATCGCACAGCTCTACGAGCACGAGTGGCTCGCCGCGAACATCGACCGCGAGCGGAACTACCGGCTCGTCGAGGACGGGATCCGATTCGGTGATCGGTGATCCGAACCGGCGGTCGATCGCGTACCGGCGGAGGTAGCGGGCCGCACAGGCGCGCATCCTTTTTGCCCGCTGCGCCCCAGCATCGGGTATGTCGTTTCAACTGCGTTTTTTCGCCACCTTCCGCGAAGCGGTCGGGACGAAGACGATCACCCGCGAGTACGACGCCGAGACCGTCGGCGACGTCCTGCTCGCGCTGGAGGACGAGTTCGAGGGACTGACCGGCGAACTGCTCGATGAGGGGTCGGTCCGGCCGCAGGTGAACGTGCTCTTGAACGGCCGCGACGTCGAACACGAGGCGGGTCCCGAGACGCCGATCGAACCGGGCGACACGCTGAGCATCTTCCCGCCCGTCGCGGGCGGGTGCTCGGGCGGGGCCGAGCCGTGAGCGCCGAACGGGAGACGCGAGAGAAGTCCTACCGCGGGATCTCGGTCCGATTGGCCCGCCACTACCTCGAGAAGCTCGGCGGCGACGTCGTCGGCGACGAGCGCGTCGAGGGCGAGGGGTGGACGGCGACGCTCTCCTCGGAGAAGGTTTCGATCGGTCCCACGCTGTCGCTGACGGAGGTGACGGTGGCCTTCGAGGGCGATCCGGCCGCGCTCGATTCGCTGATCGAGCGGTTCTCGCGGAAGGCCATGCGCGCCGGTGGGTGAGATGCCGGACCGCGGCGGTCGTCGCGACGTCGACCCCGACCACTCCGACATCCCGCTGGACGGCGACGTCCTGCTCGCTGCGGCGGCGACCGCCAGCGTCTCCCCGGCGCGGCTCGCGCCGCTCCTTCGCTCCGCACAGGCGCATCTCGCCTCGCGGGTGGACGCGTACCGCCGATCCTACGAGTGCGCCTTCGAGGACGGACAGCGAGCAGTCTTTCTCGTCCCCGACGGCCACTGGCGCGAGCTCGGCGCAGAGATTGAGATCACTGCGCGCGAGGCCGACGCCCTGCAGCGGGCACACGGCCGACAGCTTCGGCGGACCGGCACGAAGACGAATCGACGCGCCGAGTGGGAGTCGGCGCTGGAGATACGAGAGGCGGTCGTCGTCGGCACCAAGTCATAGCGGTCGCGGGGGGACCATCGGCACCCGTTCGGACCGTCGACCTCAGCGCTTCCGCTCCGGATCCTCCGGCGTACCGTAGCGCTCCTCGACGGCGCGGACGTACCGCGAGAGAAACGCCGCCTGCGAGCGCTCCGTGCGTCCGCGCTCCCGGGTGTCCGTATCGTCCCAAGCCTCTGCCCGTTCGAGGTCGATCAGGAGGGATTCGAGTTCCCCGCGAGGCTGGTGGCAGAGACCCCGGTAGCACTCCTTGCAGATCCGTTCGAACGTCTTGCCGTGTCGCTCCCAGCGGTCGCCGTATTTGTCGTACTCGCGCGTCTCCGAGCGCGGGAGCACCGTCCCGCAGGCGATGCAGACGACGGTCCTCCCGCCCCGCGCGTCCCGGGAACGCCACATACTCGAAAGATTGCACTACCCACACTTAGCGTTTTGCGCGTCGGGGGGCGTAGCGGCGGGAGAGGCGGGGGCCGTGTCGCGTGATTTATCGGCACGGGTGCCGTGCCCCCGGTATGCAGATCAAATCTCGGCACCACCTCCGCGCCGACGAGATCGACGAACTGGAGGCCACGATCGAGGCACAGACGGGCGTCGACCTCGGCGGCGAGACCTACGAGATGGTCGAACTCGCCGAGGAGCCCTTCGACGTCGTCCTCGTCGACGGCGAGGCCGACGTCGTCCAGTTCGCCGAGGAGGCGTTCCTGACGGTGCAGGGGGCAAACCGCCACGAGCCCACGAGAGGGATCGTCACCGTCGACGCCGGCGCGATCTCGTTCGTCAGCGACGGCGCCGACGTGATGCGCCCGGGGATCGTCGCGGCCGACGAGGACGTGAGCGAGGGCGACCTCGTCACGGTCGCCGAGGAGACCCACGGCAAGACGCTCGCGATCGGACGCGCGCTCGTCGACGGGGACGAGATGGCGGGCGACGCCGGCAAGGTCGTCGAGTCGATCCACCACGTCGGTGACGACCTCTTCGAGTTCGCCGTCTGATACTGTCTGTTCTCATACTGACTGTTCTCACGGTGTACGGTGAGTGCCCACCCCGTTGAGCACGCCCACTCCCTTGAGCGCGCCCACCCTGTTGACGGCGTTCGCCGGGACGAGACGAGACGAGAACAATTAGAATCAGAATCTGAACCCGGATCAGTACTAGCCTCAGTCTCAGTATGAGGCGGCCAACCCACTCCCCGTCCGGCCTGACGATCCGGCAGCGAATCGCTCGAACGTCGGAAATCCGTGTGCGTCTGACGAGCGTCTGACGTAAGAACTAACGTGTTACTGGCGTTTGTGGTCCGTATGGGCATAATGAGCAAGATCATCAGCGGGGGCGGACAACACACGACAGACGAGTACCTCGATCTCGACATCGACCTCGGGGACGTGGAGGGGTCCCGCGGCGAGGCCGGGATGAACGTCCGGATCGCGACGATCAGCGGCCAGCAGGACGTCATCGACATCAAAGACGCCGTCTACGACGGCGACCTCGTGATCGCCGACATCACGCGGCACACGACGTCCGACAGCACGATGGAGCACATCGTCGACGACCTCCGACAGGTCGCCGAGGAGGTCGACGGCGACATCGCACAGAAGGACGACGACCAGATCATCATCGCGCCCACCGGCGTCGCTGTCGCCCGCCGAAAACTGAACTAGACGCGCGGCGCTGCATCCATCTTCGAGCGGTTGAGCGCTTTTCTGCCGTTTTTGTCTGGGTCTGACCGTATACGGCGGGCACCATCGAAACCGACGAACTTTCCTCTTCGCTCTCCCTACCCGGCCGTAGATGAGCAAGGACTTCATCGAGGTTCGAGGTGCCGAAGAGCACAATCTGAAGGACCTCGACGTCCGGATTCCGCGCGAGACGTTCACGGTGGTCACCGGCCTCTCGGGGTCGGGGAAGTCGTCGCTCGCCTTCGACACGGTGTACGCCGAGGGCCAGCGGCGGTACATCGAGTCGCTGTCGGCGTACGCCCGCAACTTCCTCGGGCAGATGGACAAACCGAAAGTCGAGGCCATCGAGGGGCTCTCGCCGGCGATCTCCATCGATCAGAAGAACGCCGCGAACAACCCCCGGTCGACGGTCGGCACGGTGACCGAACTCCACGACTACCTCCGGCTGCTCTATGCCCGCGTCGGGACGCAGTACGATCCGATCACGGGCGAGGAGGTCGGCGAGCAGTCCGCCCAAGACATGGTGAGTCAGCTGCTGGAACTTCCCGCGGGGACCCGCGCGAAGATCGCCGCGCCGGTCGTGCGCGACCAGAAGGGGGCGTTCGAGGACCTCTTCGAGGACCTCGTCGCCGACGGGTACGCCCGCGTCGAGGTCGACGGCGACTCCTACGACCTGACGATCGACCGACCCGACTTGGACAAGAATTACGACCACACGATCGACGTGATCGTCGACCGGGTGAAGATCGAACCGGAGGGCCGATCACGGCTCGCCGACTCCGTCGAGACCGCGCTCGCGGAGGCCGACGGCGTCCTGAAGGTGATCGTCCCCGACCCGCCCGCGGACGTGCCGTTCGCCTCGAACACCCGATCGACCGGCGCGCTCGCCGGCGAGGGCGACGACCGGCTGATCGTCGAGTTCTCCGAGGAACTCGGGAATCCGAACTCCGACTTCCAGTTCTCGGAGATCGAGACGCGCTCGTTCTCGTTCAACAGCCCGCACGGGGCCTGCCCGGAGTGCGAGGGGCTCGGCCAGACCAAGGAAGTAGACGAGGACCTCGTCGTCCGCGACGCCTCGAAGCCGATCAAACACGTCTTCGAGGCCTGGTCGTACAACCGCTCGTACTACCGGACGCGTCTCGACTCGGTGGCCGAGCACTTCGGCGTAAGCGTCGACACGCCCTTCGAGCAGCTCGAAAGCGAGATTCGACGGCAGTTCCTCTACGGCACCGACAGGGAGGTCGTCTTCGAGCGGCAGACGCGCAACGGCACGCGGCGGAAGACGAAGCGCTTCGAGGGCGTCATTCCGAACCTCGAGCGCCGCCACGTCGAGACCGACTCCGAGTCGACGCGCGAACACATCGAAGACTACATGGCCGTGACGACCTGCCCCGCCTGCGAGGGAACCCGGCTGAAAGAGCAGTCCCGACACGTCCTCGTCGCCGACACGTCGATCACCGAGGTCAATCAGATGAGCATCGGCGACGCCTTGAACCACTTCGAGGGGCTCGAATCAGAGCTCACAGACCGCGGGCGAACGATCGCCGCGGAGATCCTCAAAGAGATCCGCGCCCGCCTCGGCTTTATGCAGGAGGTCGGACTCGAGTACCTCACCCTCGACCGGGAAGCGTCGACGCTCTCGGGCGGCGAGAGCCAGCGCATCCGGCTCGCGACGCAGGTCGGCTCCGGTCTCGTTGGCGTCCTCTACGTCCTCGACGAACCGTCGATCGGCTTACACCAGCGCGACAACGACCGCCTGCTCGACACGCTCGAGGGACTGCGCGACCTCGGGAACACCCTACTCGTCGTCGAACACGACGAGGAGACGATGCGCCGCGCCGACAACGTCATCGATATGGGGCCCGGACCGGGCAAGCGCGGCGGCGAGATCGTCGTGCAGGGCGACTTCGACGACGTCTGCGAGGCCGAGGGCTCGCTCACCGGCGACTACCTCGCGGGTCGAAAGGAGATTCCGGTGCCCGAAGAGCGCCGCGACTCCGATTCGGAGATCCGGATCCGCGGCGCGCGCCAGCACAATCTGAAGGACCTCGACGTCTCGATCCCGATCGGACAGTTCACCGCCATCACGGGCGTCTCGGGGTCGGGGAAATCGACGCTGATGCACGAGATCCTCTACAAGGGGCTGGCCCGCGAGATGAACGACAACACCTCGGTCGACCCCGGCGAGCACGACGCCATCGAGGGGATCGAGGAGATCGAAACTGTCCGATTGATCGATCAGTCGCCGATCGGTCGGACGCCCAGATCGAACCCCGCGACGTACACTGGCGTCTTCGACTACGTCCGCGAGCTGTTCGCCGAGACGAAGCTCTCGAAGCAGCGCGGTTACGAGAAGGGCCGCTTCTCGTTCAACGTGAAGGGCGGCCGGTGTGAGGCCTGCGGCGGACAGGGGACGGTGAAGATCGAGATGAACTTCCTCTCGGACGTCTACGTCCCCTGCGAGGAGTGCGACGGCGCGCGCTACAACGACGAGACGCTCGACGTGACGTACAAGGACAACACGATCGCTGACGTCCTCGAGATGGAGGTCTCGGAGGCGCTCTCGTTCTTCGAGTCGAACTCGCAGCTCCGCCGCCGACTCCAACTCCTCGAAGACGTCGGCCTCGGCTATATGACGCTTGGGCAGCCCTCGACGACGCTCTCGGGCGGGGAGGCCCAGCGGGTGAAGCTGGCGGAGGAACTCGGGAAAAAACAGACCGGCGAGACGCTGTATCTCCTCGATGAACCGACGACGGGCCTCCACAAAGCGGACGAGCGGAAGCTCATCGAGGTGCTCCAGCGGCTCACCGACAGCGGCAACACCGTCGTCGTCGTCGAGCACGAACTCGATCTGGTGAAGAACGCCGACAACATCGTCGACCTCGGCCCCGAGGGCGGCGAGAACGGCGGCGAGATCGTCGCGACCGGTACCCCCGAGGACGTAGCCCGGACGGAGGCCTCACACACCGGTCGGTACCTCCGCGACCTCCTCCCCGACGTCGACGTCGAGGGGCCGCGATCGGATCGGCGCAAGCCGGCGAAGGCTGCCGACGACGACTGAGCCGAGGCGCTCTCGCGAGCGAGGGTTTATAACCGATACCGAGACCAGCAACCGCGTGACGTAGGGACCACCCCGCGTCGGGCAGCGGTTGCTCGGCACGTCGACGTGGGGGCCCGACGAGAACCGGGCGACGCCGCTGTGCCGACTGTTCGCCAAGCGGGATTCCGTATAGTGGGTACTGCCCCCACTGAGCGGGTCCGCCGCTGACGCCAAGTGTGTGCGACACGTACGCACGCTATGGTCACCTGTTACGCCGCCTCGCGCGCGGGCGTACTCGTCGCCCACGACGTGGCCGACGCCGAAGACACCGCCGCGGATCCGACCGCCGAGCTCACCTTCGAGAGCGACAGCGTCGAATGTCTCGACGCCGGCGCCGATTCCCCCGATCGCGTCTTCTGCGGGACGTTCGACGCCGGCCTGCACCGCTCCGTCGACGGCGGAGAAACGTGGGCCCGCGTCGGAGCCGACACGCTCGCGACGTCGGTGACCAGCGTGACGGTATCGCCGCACGATCCGGACGTCGTCTACGCCGGGACCGAGCCCAGCGGCGTCTACCGGTCGGCCGACGGCGGGACCACTTGGAAGGAGCTCCACGAACTGACAGCGCTTCCCTCCGCGTCGGAGTGGGCGTTCCCGCCGCGACCCGACACCCACCACGTGCGCTGGATCGAGGTCGACCCGGGAAATCCGGACCACCTCTACGTCGCCGTCGAGGCCGGCGCGCTGATCCAGACGCGCGACGGCGGGGAGACGTGGGAGGAGCGCGCGCCGTCGACGCGCCGCGACACCCACACGATGGCGATTCACCCCGACGCGCCAGACCGGGTCCGCGCCGCCGCGGGCGACGGCTACGCCGAGAGCGACGACTCAGGCGAGACGTGGTCGTTCCCGCAGGCGGGGCTCCGGCACCGCTACTGCTGGAGCGTCGCCGTCGATCCGGGCGATCCGGGACACGTCCTCCTCTCGGCGGCCGCGAGCGCTCGCCGGGCGCACACGCCGGACGCGGCGGCGTCGTACCTCTACCGACGCCGTGACCCGACGGTGAGCGGCGCCGGCGCTGGCGACGCAGACGACCGGTGGGAACGACTCGACGACAGCGGCGTCCCGACCGGCGAGGGGGTCCTCCGGGCGACGCTCGCTCCCGGAGTCGGCGACGGCGAGCTGTTCGCGCTCACCGACCGCGGTCTGTTCCGAACAACGACCGGCGGCGACGCCTTCGAGCGCGTCGCCGTCGACTGGCCCGAGGCGTTCCGCGGGACCACGACCCGGGGGCTCGCGGTCGTCCGAACAGCGGAATAGCCGGGAGCGACGGGGCATCCGGGCTCGATGGTCACCGCTGGGAAGCGCCCGCTGTCGAGGAGCGCACCGTCGCCGTCGAAGAGCGGCCGCCATCTCGAATCCGACGATATATGCCGCCGCGCCGGGTACCGTCGGATGATGTACGATTTCGCGGTCGTCGGCGTCGGTCCGGCCGGCGCGCGCTTCGCCCGGCGCGCGGCCGCGGCGGGATACGACGTCGTCGCGTTCGAGCAGGGGACCATCGGGACGCCGCTGGCGTGCTCGGGGCACGTCAGCACCGACATCTGGGAGTACATCCCCAGCGGTGTGAAGCCGAAGCTCCTCCAGAATCAGGTCTACGGCGCGCGGTTTCACGTGGGCGGTCCCGACTCGGCCGCCTACCCATTCTTCAAGCGCGAGGCCGTCTCGAACGTGATCGATCGGGTGGAACTGGACCGGACGCTCGCGGAGTGTGCGCGGGAGGCGGGCGCGGACATTCGCGAGGGACACACCGTCGTCGACGTCGACGAGCGTCACGACGCCGTCGATCTCACGGTCTCGAACGCGGGCGAGGCGGAGACGGTTCGCGCGAGGATGGTGGCCGGCTGCGACGGCCCCACCTCGCGGGTCCGGCGGCAGTGCGGACTCCCGGAACCGGACGAGATCCTCCACGGCGTGCTCGCGTTCGATCCCGCCCCCGACGACGGCGACTTCGTCGACGTCCACCTCACCGCGCCGCGGTTTTTCGCCTGGCGGATCCCGCGCGGTGAGGCCGGCGTCGAGTACGGGCTGGCCGCGCCGCCCGGTGCGTCCGTGAGCGAGCTGTTCGACCGGCTGACCGAGGCCTACGGCGTCGAGACCGAGCACTTCTGCTCGGGGGCGATCCCGATCGGTCCGCCGGAGCGCGTGACCGGCCGCCGCGTCTTCCTCGTCGGCGACGCCGCCGCGCAGACGAAACCGTTCACCGGCGGCGGCATCCTCTATGGAATGACCGCAGCCGACTGCGCGGCCGCGGCGATCGACCCCGACGATCCGGGGACGCTGCGCGACTACGAGTCGGCGTGGCGCTCGGAGCTCTCTCGGGAGATCGCGCTGGGGCGCTGGATCCGGCGGGCGTACTCGCTGCCGGAACCGGTCCAGCGACTCGGCCTCCGGACGCTCTCCGGCGAGATCGGCGTCCATATGGACCGCCCCTCGTCGTTCTTCTCGCGGGAGCACCTCGCGAAACTGCTCGGGCGCTGACCGGGGCGAAAAGCGGCCGTCGACTCAGCCGCTCAAATACGTGGGGAGCCGCGCCGAGACGACGCCCCCGTCGACGAACGGGAGCGCCGCGCGCTCGGCACCGACGAGTTCGCCGTCGATGCGGGTGGACAGTGACGTCGCGTCCGCCTCGAAGTCGACGAGCGCGAGCGCGATCGGGGCGTCGAGCGACGGGCTCACCACGGCCCGAGTCACCTCGCCGATCGGAGTGTCGCCCGGGTCAGCGAAGACGGGCGCGCCGGAGTCGGGAAGCGGTCGGCCCTCGCCGTCGAGGTCGCTGTCGTCACTGTCTGCGCTCGCGTCGAGGACACTACCGATCCGAAGGCCGACGAGCCGCTGGCTCGGCCGGCCGCGGTTTTCGACTTTCGAGACGACCTCCTGGCCCACGAAACAGCCCTTCTCGAAATCGAGCGCGTTGCGGAGGCCGAGGACGTTCGGCACGCGGCCGTCGAGTTCGGTCTCGAAGAGCGGCGTCCCGGCCTCGGCCGTGAGCGTCTCCCACGTCCGGTAGCCGAACGGGACGGCGTTCATCCCGAAGATCAGGAGCGTCTCGAAGACGCGATCGGCGTCGTCGGCCGCGCAGACGATCTCGTAGCCCTCTTCGCCGACCGGTCCGTCGCTGGCGATCACGGAGACGCCCTCGCCGCCCATTGACCCGCGGACGAACGTGAGCGCCGGTTCGGGCGCGCCCGCGCCGTTGAGCACGCTCGCGACCTTCTCGGTAGATTTCGCCCCGTGGACGCCGAAGACGGCGAAATCGGTCGACGCCTCGCGTACCTCGACGTCCCGGATGAACACGTTCTCGGCCCACTCCTCGGCGAGCGGTTCCGCGCGCGTCGGCGGAGTGAAACACAGGAGTCGCTCGCCCGCGTTGTAGACGTACAGGTCCGTCTCGATCCGTCCGTTCGGATCCAAGAGCAGCGCGTAGACGCCCTCGCCGTCCTCGCGCGGGATCCGGTTCGAGACCGTGTCGTCGACGAACTCGACTCGGTCGTCGCCCTCGACGACGACGACGCCGTAACCCATCTCGATCACGCCGGCGCCGTTGCGGACGGCGCGGTGGGTCCGCTCCGGACGGCCGTAGTCGCTGACGATCCGGCGGCCGCCGCGCTCTTCGAACGTCGCCCCGTGCGCCTCGTGCATCTCCCTGACGACCGTCATTGTCTCTCCGTGTGCGCTCGGAGGGGAAAACCGCAGCGGGAGCGCCCCGTCGCGCGTCACCGATGGCGGCTCATCCTGACCGGTCTCGCTGTGTACCGGCGGGTGCCGTCAACGGGATGGGCGCCCACCGGGACGGGACGAGAACAATCAGTATCAGAGCCCGAACCGGTCACGGATCGCCCCGACGAGGCCGCGCTCGTCCGCCTGCTCGGCCTCGGGGTCGGGTACGACGCGGTCGTCGACGAGGATGACCACCCGGTCGTCGCCGTTCTCGACGGAGATGAGCCCGTCGCCTTTCAGCGCCGCCAGCGCCGACTCGATCTCGTCGATGTCGGCGTCGACGGCGGCGCGCACCTCGAAGACGGTCATCCCCTCGGCCGCGCGATCCACGAGCGCATCGAGAACCGCCACCTCGACGTCGCGCCGGTTTCGAAACTCGCGCCGCGCTCTCATAGTCGACCGTTCGGTCCGGCGGGGTATACGCTTACCGCCACCACACGGGAGGACCGCCGCGTTCGCGTCCGGCCGCGCGGTCCGGACGGTCGTCTGCCGCCCGTCTGACGCAGGAGGTACACTTTTGGCCCTGAGTTCCGGAATGGCGGGTAATGGGACTCAAGTGCCGTCTTCTCGGGCACACGTACGGGGAACCCGAGGTCGAGCGGAGCCGGGAGGAACAGGGGGACGAGGTCGTCGTCACGGTCCGGGAACTGCAGGTCTGTGAACGGTGCGGGGACGAACAGGTCGTCAGCCAGAACAAGGAGGTGACGGCCATTCGGTCGCCCGCGGAGGTCGGACTCGGCGAGTCCGCGGCGGACGCTGCCGACGCGACCGCGGCGAGCGGCGTGACGGATTCCGGATCGAGCGCGGCGGTGGACCCCGACGCCGGCGCCCCGGCGGCATCGGCGACGTCAGCCCCGAACACGCAGCAGCGGGGCAATGCCGAGCGGCGGAGCGACGCCGAGCAGCCGAGCGACGCCGAACCGCAGTCGACTCCCGCGGTAGAGGCGACGGATTCGCCGTCAGAGGGGCGCGTTTCCGACGCCGGCGCGGGCGGGGTATCGGAACGCGCATCGGCGGGGGGCGCTCCCGAAAGGAGCGCCGCCGAACCGCCTGAGTCGGTCGAGAACGACGTCGAGGAAGCGATTGACTGGGTCGACGACCCCGAAGCCGAAGCGAGCCGGCCCGCCCCCGAGACGAGCGCCGAGAGCGGATCGACGCCGGAGCCTGCGGCCGACAACCCCGCCCCCGAATCCGCACCTGAATCGGCGCCGCAGTCAGACGTGGCGGCCGAGGGGGAAGCCGAGGTCAAATCCGGGACCGAAGGGGGAGTCGAGGTCGAATCCGCGCCCGGGGCGGCCGGCGACGAGTGGGAAACCGGGAGCGGCGAATGGGACGGGGAGCCGGATCCCGACGTCGACGACGCGGTCATTCTCGACGCCGAGGACACGGAGCGAGACGAGACGCAGTGGCCGGAGGAGGCGGATCCCGACCCGGTACAGACCGCCCGAGAGCCGGGCGAAGTGACCGGGCCGCCGCCCGAGGACGCTCACGAGCAGGTGACGAACGACGCCGAGATTATCGACGCCGACGAGGGCGACAGCGGTGTGAGCGACGCGGGCGGGCGCGGAGACGCCGAACGGGGGCGCAGCGAGGGAGCCGGACCGGCCGGAGCGGACTCTCACGGTCGCGACATCGGCTACGAACGCGAGCGCAGCGCGTGGCCAGAGCGCGAGGACGCCCCCGGCGAAAGCGACGTCGCGGGCGGCGAGTCCGGCGGTCGAAGTGGCGGATCCGACGTCGGTACGTGGCCCGACCACGACGGGGACGACGAGGGGTTCGGCGCCGCGACGGACGCCGACGCCGACCTCGAATTCGGCGGCAACGGCCTGACACCGGAAGTCAACGGGCGGGGAGACGCCGGAAACGGAACGGCCGGGGGTGTCGACGGCGTCGCCGCGGCCGCGCCGGGTGATCTCCGACAGCGGGAAGCCGACGAGAGCGGCGGCTTCATCCGGAATCCCGACTCCGACGCGCTCGAATCCGACGTCCCGGACGACCGCGTGGAGTTCTACTGTCCGAACTGCGGACACACCCAGTCTGCGGGTTCGACATCGATGCGCGCGGGCGACATCTGCCCGGAGTGCAAACAGGGTTACATCGCCGCGCGAGAACAGTGACGAAACAGGTAAACCGCCACCTGTCGAACGACGGCGTATGAAGGAGTACAAGATGCGTCGCGGGGAGACGCTCGAAGAGCGGATTCCCGACATGGAGGCGACCGTCGAGGAGTACTTCGGCCCGATCACGGAGACGACTGAGTACAAGGGAAGCGACCTCTACGTCATCGGAGAACCGGATAATCCGGTGTTCGAGCGCATCGTCGCCGGCGCGGTCTCCTACAGCGGGAAGAAAGACCGACTCGCCGTCGAGTTCGAAGAGCGTGACCCCACCGAGCTGTCGCCCGAGGACCTCTCATCCGCCGGCGATGCCGTCGACGCCAAAAACGACTTCCTGCTCGAGGCTACGGGGCGGGACGCGAAGTCCCGCCGCGACTCGATGAAGCGCGCCGTCGAGGACGACGCGCCCGATTACTAACCGTAACTGCCGGCAGTCCGCGGAGCGTTCTCGCCGGACGGGGCGGCGAGCATCGATAGACAGCCCCGAGAACCGCGGTGAGGCCCGGCGGGGCGGACCGGCGTCCGGTCGGGACATACGTTTTAATCACGAGTGCGTGAATGATCGTGATAGATGCCTATCGATACCATTCTCTTGGCAGTCGGTCCGAACGACCGCGACCGACTCGATCGACTGACCGAAGAGACCGTCGACGTGGCCGGCCCCACCGGCGCCACGGTCGTCGTCGGACACGTGTTCACGCAGGAAGAGTACGACGACGCGCTCGATTCGCTGGACTTCGACCGCGACGCCGGCGATATCTCGGTCGACACCGTCGCTCGCCGGTACTCGAGCGTCCGCGAGACCGCCGACCGGCTGGGAGCGGCGAACGTCGACTACGAGGTCCGCGGCGCGGTCGGGCGCCACGGGGAGACGATCGTCGAACTGGCGGCGGACGTCGACGCCGACCGCGTGATGGTCGGCGGTCGCCGGCGTTCGCCGACGGGCAAGGCGGTCTTCGGCAGCGTCGCGCAGACGGTGATGCTCGACGCGCCCTGTCCGGTCACGTTCGTTCGCGCCGGCACCGAGTGAGCACGCTCAAGTCCGTTCGAGGGCGCTAGGGCTCGCGAAGACGGGCCCGCAACACTGTGCTGAACCCGCTGAGTTAAGTGTGGGGATCACTCGTAACGACACAATGGCCTCCTACGTGGGTGTCGACCTCGGGGCGACGAACGTCCGTGCGGTCGTCGCCGACGACGACGGCACGGTCATCGGGAGCAGCGACGGCGAAACCCCGCACGGCCCGAGCGGGATCACCGTCACGGAGGCGGTCCTCCGGATCGTCCGCGAGGCGTGCGCCGACGCGGGCGTCGATCCCGAACGCGTGGCCGCGGCGGGGATCGGCGCGATCGGCCCGCTCGACCTCGCGGAGGGCACCGTCGAGGATCCGGCGAACCTCCCGGACACCATCGATCGGATCCCGCTCACCGGGCCGCTGTCGGTGCTGCTCGACACCGAGCGGGTGTATCTCCACAACGACACGAACGCCGGCGTCATCGGCGAGCGGTTCTTCTCCGAGCGGAACCCCGACGACATGGTGTATCTCACCATCTCCTCGGGCATCGGCGCGGGCGTCTGCGTCGACGGACACGTCCTCGCCGGATGGGACGGTAACGCCGGCGAGGTCGGCCACATGACGATCGACCCGCAGGGGCATCTCACATGCGGGTGCGGTCACGACGGCCACTGGGAGGGGTACTGCTCGGGCAACAACATCCCGCGGTACGCCCGGTTCCTCCACGAGGAGGACCCACTG
Source organism: Halobellus sp. GM3 (assembly GCF_052545375.1). Classification (NCBI taxonomy): domain Archaea; kingdom Methanobacteriati; phylum Methanobacteriota; class Halobacteria; order Halobacteriales; family Haloferacaceae; genus Halobellus; species Halobellus sp. GM3. The sequence goes on from NZ_JBQWLT010000007.1 coordinate 76,599, forward strand.
GAGACGGAACTGCCGATAGCGGACCCGGACTTCTCGGCCGTCGACGTCTTCGAGCACGCCGGCGAGGACGAGTTCGCGACGTACGTCGTCGAGCAGCTCGGCCACTGGAACGCGATGGGGGTCGCGAACATCGTCCACGCGTACGCGCCGCTCATCATCTACGTCGGCGGCGCGGTCGCGCTCAACAACCCCGAACGCACGCTCGACCCGATCCGCGAGCGGATGGACGAGATGGTGATGTCGAACGTCCCCGAGATCCAGCTGACGACCCTCGGCGACGAGGTCGTCGTACAGGGCGCGCTGGCGAGCGCGATGACCGCGGGGACGGGAGACAGGTCGCGGCTGTGATGCGACGACGGGACCTCCTCCGCGTCGGCGCCGGGATGCTCGGGAGCGGCGCCGGCGTCCGCCTCGTCGGGTCGGGCCCGCGGGCGACCGCGGCCGCCCATCCGGGGCCGTACGAGCCCTACGGCCGGATCGACGTCGAGGGCGCGAAGGAGGCGGTCGTCGGGCCCGACGGCGACGTCGCGTACCTCGCGGCGACGAGCGGCTACGCCGCCGTCGACGTCTCGGTGCCCGACCGCCCCCGACTGCTGGCGGACGTTCGCGAACCGCTCGCCGACCGCGACGGCGGCCCGCTGCGGGGCATTTTCGACGTGAAACTCGACGCGACGGACCCGACGACGCTCGTCGTCGTCGGACCCGCGAACCCGCGTCCGGGCGCGCTCGCCGGCGCGCTCGTCGTCGACGTGTCCGATCCCGAAACCCCCGTCGAGCGGGCGTTCTACGAGACCTCGTATCCGATCCACAACTGTTTCGTCCGCGACGGCGTCGCCTACCTGACCGCCAACGACGGCGACCGCAATCCGCTCGTGCTCCTCGATATCGCGACCGGCGATGAGCTGGGGCGGTTCTCGCTCGTCGACGTCGACGAGGCGTGGGGCGAGGTGCCGACGCCGCTGCGAAGCGTCCACGACGTCTTCGTCCGCGGGTCGACCGCCTTCGTGGCCCTGTGGGACGCCGGGACGTGGATCGTCGACGTCTCCGATCCCACGGTGCCGCGCGTGCTCGGGAGCGTCGACGCGCCCGATCCGTCCGCCCTCGCGGGGCTCTCACGCGAGCGGGCCCGGCGAGAGTCGACCCTGCCGCCGCGAAATCACCACTACGTCGCGACCGACGAGTCGGGGACGCTCCTCGGCGTCGGCCGGGAGTCGTGGGCGCTGGAGGCCGACGCCGCGGGGAACGGCTCCGACGCGCTGACTCCCTCGACAGCCACGGACTCGGCGGCGTCCACGGATTCGGCAACGTCGACGGGATCGACGGCGTCGGACGGCTCCGGCACCGACGGAAGCACCGAGCGGTACGTCGGCGGCCCGTCCGGCATCGACCTCTGGGACGTCTCCGACCCGGGGGCGCCGATTCTGCGGGCGACGATCCCGCCTCCGCCGTCGCCGGACCCCACCTACGACGGCGTGTGGACGACCGCGCACAACTTCGAGCTCGCCGGCGGTATCCTCTACTCGGCGTGGTATCGCGGCGGCGTGAAGCGACACGACGTCTCCGAGCCGAGCGCTCCCCGGGAACTGTCTTGGTGGCGCGATCCGAACGCGGCGAGCTTCTGGACCGCCCAAGTGGCCCGCGCGGGCGATCGAGAGGGGTTCTTCGTCGCGAGCAGCTGGGGAGTCGACGACGTCCCCGCGCGGCTCTACACGTTTCCGGACCACGACGGCGAGCAGGCCGACCCGCCGTCGGTCCTCCCGGATCGGACGGTGACGTCCGTCTCCCGCACAGGACCCGCGACGAACGGTGAACGGGAGGAAGACACCGCGGGCGGACGATCGGAGACGCCAGAGGAGCTCGGCGGGGACACGCCGACGGAGCCGGCGGGCGGTGTCGGCATCGGCGCGCCGGGGTTCGGCGTCGTCGCCGGCGCCGGCGGGATCGGACTGGCGGCGTGGCGGCTGCGGCGTCGAACGCGGGACAATACCGGCGACGACTGATGAAGGGTGGGGCCGGCGACGACTGGGGCAAAGAGGGACCGCGAGCGGCTGAGGCGGGACACCGCTGGAGTCCGCTCGGTCGGGACGGAACCACAACCGTGCGCACGTGCAAGACCGTGACACACTTTTCTCGATCGCGAATCGACGCGAGCGCAACCGCAAGGTACCAAAGCGTCCGTCCCCAAGAGAGGGTAATGAGCGACACCGAGGACTCCCTTCGACGGCGCATCGAGGAGTGGATGGTCGGCCAGATGCCGATCATCCGGATGCACGGCGGCGAGAGCGTCGTCCGGAAGGCCGACCCCGACTCCGGCGAGGTCGTCGTCGAACTGGGCGGCGCCTGCGCCGGGTGCGGCATCTCGAACATCACCGCCGACAACATCAAAGCCGACCTGATCATGGACTTCGAGGCGGTCGAAGCGGTCACCGTGAAGGTCCCCAGTTCGGGCGATCACGGCAGCAGCACCGTCGAGGGTGGCCGCGGCGGCGAGCTCCAGTACGGCACCGACGATCCCGGCCACTTCTAAAGGAAACAGCGAGAGTTCCACGGGCGACCCGACGAGGCGTTTTTGTCTCCTGAACCCAAACGGTCGAACGTGGCCGCCGCCGACGCACCGCGGGAGTTCGCCTTCGAGCTCGAACTCTGTTCGCACCTCGAAACCGCAACGGAGTGGGTTCTGAGCAGACAGCTCGGGGCGACCGTCGATCGCGCGGGGCGTCGCATCGTCGACGTCGTCGGCGTCGTCCCCGGCCCCGACTTCGACGAGCGCGCGGAGATCACGGAGCGCGCGATTCCGAAGCGGGCCATCGAAAGCGACGTCGGCGTGGGGGAGGCCGTTCCCCGCCGCCGCGCGCTCGACGGTGACCTCACACCGGAGATTCGCGACGGGATCGTCGACGCCGCCGTCGACGTCGGATTCTTCGAGACGGAGCGCCGCAACGGTCGCGGGTACGTGCGGCAGACGACGCGCTACCCCGAGCGGTGGTTCGATCGACTCGTCGGCATCGAGAACAAGCCGGATCTCGCCGATCCGGGGGCGCTCTCCCGACAGCTCCGGACCGACGTCTCGCTCGGCCTCTTCGAGGAGGTCGTGCTGGCGACCGAGAGCCACGTCACGCGCGCGCACCTGAACCGGATTCCGCCCGCGGTCGGCGTCTGGCGGTTCGACCCCGAGACGGGGACGCGGGACGTGATTCGAGAGGCGACGCCGCTCCGAACCGACGCCCCGGGGATCGAACTCGTCGACGAGCGCCCGCTCCGAACGGACGTAGTCCCCGTGTCCGCCGAATCGAAGGCCCGCGCGCGCCGACGGATCGCCGAGCGCGCCTACGGGAAGGGCTGGCGGACGTACGGTTTTCCGGCCTGTGTCCACGCCGAGGCGACGGCCGAGGGACTGCCGTACTGCGCGCGGTTCGACCGCGTCGTCGATCCGTCTCGGGCCTGCGGGAGCGACTGCGACGCCCGCGACCCGGGCGATCCGCCGGCGGTCGACTCCGACGCGCTCCGCGGGGAGCGAACGCCGTGGCGACCGGACCCACCGGGAGTCGCCCGCCGGCAGGCGGGGCTGGATCGGTTCCGATGAGGATATTCGGGACCGAGTACCAGTTTCCGAGAATCTGAAAAGCGGCTTGAGTTTATACAGGAATTCCGACTCGACGTGTAGATGTGAGGTGACCGACGATGGCAACATCCACTCGCACGACCCTGGGAAACCCCGTCGAGTTCGACTTGCAAGGAACCCTCGCGGGGTACTGGGTGGCCGTCCTCCGCGTGGTGACCGGCTACTGGTTCCTCCACGCGGGCCTGACGAAGTTCGCCTTCATCGCCGGCGAGCCGTTCAGCGCGCAGGGCTACCTCGTTAACGCCCCCGCTGCTAGCCCCATCCAAGGCTTCCTCGTCTGGGCCGGCCAGACACCGTGGCTGCTGGAGCTCACGAACCTGATGATCCCCCTCGGAGAGACCCTCATCGGGCTCGGGCTCGTCGTCGGCGCGCTGGTCCGACTGGCGAGCTTCTTCGGCGGCGTCCTGATGGTGTTCTTCTACCTGGGGAACGCCGACTGGGCGCACGGCCTGGTCAACGGCGACCTGATGGGCCTGCTGCTGTTCGTCACGCTGGGCGTCTTGGGCGCCGGCCGCGTCATCGGCCTCGACGCGATCATCGAGAAGACCGGCCTCGGTGAGACGCGCGCCGCGAAGTACCTGCTCGGATAGCGACGAGGGCCTCGGTCACGGCGCGACGTCGTCCTCCGAGGCGGTCACACGTCTTCTCACCGACGCCACAGTGATCGGCCGAATCCTCATATGCGCTGGACGCCAACTTACTGTCGAATTATGAAAGAGAACTTCCGAGTGGGTCTGATCGTCCCCAGCTCGAACGTCACGATGGAGACGGAGATTCCGGCGATGATACAGTCCCGTCCGGATCACTACGCCGAATCGTTCACGTTCCACTCCAGTCGGATGCGGATGCAGAGCGTGACCCAAGAGGAGTTAGCGCGGATGGACGAGCAGTCGGTGGACTGTGCGACGCTGCTCTCGGACGCGCGGTGTGACGTTCTCGCCTACGCCTGTCTCATCGGTATCATGGCGCAGGGACCGGGATACCACGAGGAGAGCGAATCCGCCCTCCACCAGCGGACCGTCGAGAACGACGCGGAAGCGCCGGTCGTCACGAGCGCGGGGGCTCTCGTTCGAGCGCTCGACCGCCTGGAAGCCCGGAAGGTGGCGCTGATCGCACCGTATATGGAAGAACTCACACAGACCGTCATCGAGTACTTCGAGGACACGGGGGTCGAAGTAATCGACTACGAGACGCTCGAGTGCCCCGACAACCTCGAGGTCGCACAGCTCGACCAGCGGAACCTGCTCAACATCGCCGAGGGCCTCGACACCGAGAACGCCGACGCGCTCGTCCTCTCCTCGTGCGTCCAGATGCCCTCGCTGGCCTCGATTCAGGCGGCGGAGGACAAGTTCGGGCTACCGGTGTTCTCGGCGGCGACGGCGACCACCTACGAGATCCTCGATCGGCTCAATCTCAGCACGCAGGTGCCCGGAGCGGGTCGCCTGCTCTCGGGGGGACTGAACGAACAGTGAGATAGCCGCGGGAGGTCCTCACAGCTCGTAGGTCTCGCCGTCGATCGCCAGCGGCTCCTCGAACGCCTCGTCGGCCGGATAGAAGTGCGCCGTGTGGACGAGTCGCGTCTCCGTCGCCGACAGGTCCGCGGCGAGGTCGAGTGCGCCCTCTCTGGTCATGTGTTTCCGCCCGAACGTCCGGGGGACGCCGGCGTCGTCGAAGTGCGCCCCGCCCAGCGGGTGGTGTTCGCTGAGTGACGCCGGGACGATGGCGTCCGCCAGAAACAGGTCGGGGCCCTCGAGCACCGCACGCGACGCCGCGGACACGTCGTAGCTCGTATCGCCCGAGAGCGACAGCTTCGCGCCCGTGACGGGATCCTCGATCGAGAGCCCATAGCAGACCAGCGGGGGGTGATCGACCGGGACGAGCGTCGCCTCCAGCCCGCAGATCTCGAACGGCTCGAACGGGGTCTGGGGGTGGACGGTAACGCGGTCCAGATAGTCGTACTTGCGGTCGATCGTCCCCGCGACGCTCTCGGCTGTGACCGGGTCGGTCTCGTCGGCGGCGTGTACGGGCAGGTCGTCGAACAGGCGGTAGGCGTTGCCGAGTCCGTCGAGGTGATCGAAGTGGATGTGCGTGACGATCCCCGCGTCGGGGAGCGGGACGTCGTTGCCCAGAAACTGCTGTCTGAAATCCGGGCTGAAGTCGACGAGCAGCGCCTCCCCGGTGCGCTCGTTCTCGACGTGGACCGAAAAGCGCGTGCGCTCGACGCCGCGGCGTCGAGCCTCGGCGCAGGTGTCGCAGTCGCACCCGACGGTCGGGGTCCCGGTCGTATCGCCCGTCCCGAGGAGAGTGACCCGCATTATCCGAGGTAGGGAACGGACGGGTGATAAGCGTGGCCGAAGCGGACCGGGTGAGCTTGTCGTCTCCTGACACGTCGGTCCGCGATATCGTGAGAACAGCTATTGTAGCGGTTGCAACTGGCTGCGCATTCGATCGCACCGCTGCGTGCGATCGAATGATCGATGACGTGAAAATCCTATGACAGTATCAGCGTAGCCGCAGCTGCGCTAGTGATCGTGGTCGTGACCGTGGTCGTGGCCGTCGCCGCCGTCGCCCGCGACGAGCTGTTCGCCGTCCGACATCATGTCCATGTTCTTGAGGTTGTCCCGTTCCTCGAAGTCCTCGACGGCGTCGACGATGTCCTCTTGGGTGAGTGTCATCCGGTCTTCGGTCAGCGCCTCCAACACCGCCTCGCGGAGGACCATCCGGAGGTCGGAGCCGGTGAGGCCCTCGGTCAGATCGGCCACCGCCTCGGGATCGAAGTCGTCGATGTCCATCCGTCGGGTGATGATGCGGAGGATGTCCGCGCGCATCTGGCCGTCGGGCTTCGGGAAGTTCACGATCTCGTCGAAGCGCCGCCACGCCGCCGCGTCCAGCTGGTCGGGGTGGTTGGTCGCGCCGATGAGAATGACCTCGTCGCGGATCAGCGAGATGTCGTCGATGCTCTTCAGCAGGGTGTTGACCGCGCGCTTCAGCGCCGCGTGCTCGTCGGAGCGGCGCGTCTTCGCGACGGAGTCGAATTCGTCGATGAAGAGGATACACGGCGAGAGCCGCTTGGCGACCTCGAAGGTCTTCTCGACGTTCTTCGCGGTCTCGCCGAGGTACTGACTCGTGATCATCGAGAGCTTCACCTCGACGAACGGCAGGCCGAGTTCGTGTGCGAGCGCGCGCGAGACGGTGGTCTTCCCCGTTCCCGGCGGACCGACGAAGAGAATCTTGCCGATCTCCCGCAGACCGATCTCCGCGAGGTACTCGCGGTGTTCGATCGCCTGCATCAGCTTGTGGATCTCTCCCTCCTGATCCGTCGTCAACACGAGGTCTTCGAGCGTCATCTCGATCTCCTCGGGCGCGCGGACCTGCACGAGATCGAGCATCTCGGCGTCCTCCTCGGCGTCGAAGTACTCCTCCAGCAGGCTGTCGATCCAGACGCGGTCGGCGTGGATCGGGCGGGTGTGTTCGAGCGCCTCCGCGCGCGTGACGTCGGTGTCGTCGCGGTCCTCGACGGCCGCCGCGAGCGTCGGGTTCGTCACCAGTCGCTCGCGGTCGGCGCGGTCGAGGAACCACTCGATCGCCATCTCGGGCTGCGTCAGCGAGATGCGCCCGGAGAACTCCTCACGCTGCGTGAAGAGCAGATCCGAGATCGTTTCCCACGGGTGTTCGACGCCGGTCGCCTTCCGCGCGACGCTGTCGGTAACGACGAGCGGCCGCTCGATGCCGACCACGTTCGGTCCGTCGCTGTCCCCGTCGTCGCCGTCGTCCCCGTCATCCGGTTCCGTCCAGAACACGCGCCGGTACCGCGGCGGGAGGTCGTTCTCGTCGAGATCACGGTTTTCGGTGTAGAGATGAGCCGTGAGGAGAAATTCGACAACTTCGAGAGCCCGGTTACTCATCCCAGAGACGTTGCCGACCTACTCGCATAAGCGCGTCGAAACGCGGGTGGCGGCTCGTCGACGGCGCATCTACTCGGGCGGGTCGAAGGCGCTGTGAGGGCGGCGTTTCGACTCAGTAATAGGCCTGTAGGCGGTAGCGAACGGCGAGAACGATCACGGGATTCAACACAAATGACAGGAAACGTAGCGTGGTACGTGCTGCTAGTCGCGGGGCTGTTCGAGGTCGGCTGGGCGATCGGGCTCCAGTACTCCGATGGACTCTCCGAGCCGCTCCCGACGCTCGGAACCGTCGTCGCCCTCGTAGTGAGCATGGTGCTCTTGGCACAGGCGGTGAAACAGCTCCCGATCGGGACGGCCTACGCGGTCTGGACGGGCATCGGGGCGGTCGGGACCGCGTCGCTCGGGATCGTCCTCTTCGACGAACCGGCCACGCTCGCCCGCATCGGGTTCATCGGGGTGATCGTCGTCGGCATCGTCGGCCTCCACCTCGCGTCGGGCGGGCACTGACGCGGCGTCGTCGCTGACGCCGTCGACCGGGGGACCGTCGACCGCGGGAGAGTGTTCGAACGGGCGCGTCCCCCCGCCGCGGACAACCTGCCTCACCACCCACAACTCCGGACGCGTCCCCGCGCGTTCTGCCCCTTTTATGCCGCCGGGCGACACAACGTAGCGTATGCCGACGCCAGTCATCGCCGCCGCGTACCGAACGCCGTTCGGGAAGGCCGGCGGCGTCTTCGAGGACGTTCGAAGCGAGGACCTCTCTGTTTCGCTGATCGACCACCTCCTCGCGGAAACCGGGGTAGAAAGCGACGACGTCGAGGACCTGCTGTGGGGCGTTGCCCAACAGCGCGGCGAGCAGGACAACAACGTCGCGCGGGTCATCGCGCTGCTGTCGGAGCTGGGCGAGACCACCCCGGCGACGACGATCAACCGTTGGTGTGCCTCCTCGATGCAGGCGCTCGTCTCCGCCGCGGACGCCGTCGCCGCCGGGAACCGCGAGTGCGTCGTCGCCGGCGGCGTCGAGAGCATGAGTCGCGTGCCGATGGACGGCGACTCCTATCAGCACCTCCACCCGGAGCTCTCGGAGCGTTACAACGTCTTTCAGCTCCAGATGGGGATGACCGCCGAGAAGGTCGCCGAGGAGTACGACGTCTCTCGGGGGGCCCAAGACGAGTACGCCCTGCGGTCGCATCGGCGGGCCGCCGAGGCGACGGACTCGGGGCGCTTCGACGACGAAATCGTGCCGATCGAGACGGCCGACGGACCAGTCACCGAGGACGAGGGGATCCGTCGCGACACCACGACCGAGGCGCTTTCGGAACTCTCACCGGCGTTCACCGGCGACGGGACCGTCACCGCCGGCAACTCATCGCAGGTGACCGACGGCGCGGCCGCGACGCTCGTCACCTCTCGGGCGTTCGCCGAGGAGCGCGGGCTCGACGTCCTCGCGGAGGTCGGCACCAACGCGGTCGCCGGCGTCGATCCGACGGTGATGGGAATCGGGCCGGTACCGGCCACGCGGGGGCTGCTGGAGCGCGCCGGGACCGACATCGACGACTACGACCTCGTGGAACTGAACGAGGCGTTCGCCAGCCAGTGCGTCTACGCGCGCCGCGAGCTCGGGATCGATCCCGAGCGGTACAACGTCAACGGCGGCGCGATCGCGCTCGGCCACCCGCTCGGGGCATCCGGTGCACGCTTGCCCGTGACGCTACTTCACGAGATGGAAAAACGAGACGCCGAGCGCGGGCTCGCGACGCTCTGTGTCGGCTTCGGGCAGGGAGAGGCGATCGAGTTCGTGCGGAGATAGGCGTCGCCCCGTTTCGTCGAGAACCGAAGTCGACCCGCTCGCGGCCGGTCACTTGTCGGGGTGGACGAACCGGATCGCCTCCCTGACCTCCTCGCGCCCGCCGATGATCGTGATCCGGTCGCCCCGCTCGAGCGTGAACTCCGAGTCCGGGACGCGGGTCTCTCCCTCTCGCCTGACGAGCGCGATCAGCGAGTCGTCCGGGAGTTGCGGTCCGATATCGCGGATCGACTGTCCGATCAGTTCCTCGGCGGTGACTTCGATCTCCTGGATGTCGCCGGAGTGGCCGATCTCGCTCATCCAGTCCATCATCGACGGCCGTTCGATGTAGTTGTCCATCGACTGGGCCGTCGCCAGCGTCGCCGAGATCGCTCTGACACCGAGTTCCTCGAACGGTTCGGCGTTGTCGGGGTTGTTCACCCGCGCGAGCACCGTTTCGGGGTCGAACTTCGATTTCGCCAACTGTGAGACGAGCAGGTTCACGTCGTCGTCGCCGGTGGCGCCGACCACGATCCGGGCGCTCTCCCCGCCGGCGGACCGGAGCACCTCCGTGTCGGTTCCGTTTCCGTGGTGGACGGTGAACCCAGCGTTCCGCGCCGTTTCGACGACCGACCGGTCTTTTTCGACGAGCACTACGTTCTCTCCGCGGCCTTCGAGGCGCCCGGCGAGCGTCCGGCCCACCCGACCGCCTCCGATGATGAGTACGCGCATTGGTATGATGTCGAGGTGTTCGGCGATCTGTCGGGCGAACCCGCCTTCGAGGACGACGGTGACGAGGATGACGAGAAAGACCGTCCCGACGAGGAGGTCCGCCGAGGCGGTCCGTCCCACGTCCCGAAGCCCGATGGCGAAGAGCGTCGCGACGGACGCCGGGATGATCCCCCGCGGGCCGACGAAGCTCATAAACCACTTCTCGCCCGACGTGAATCGGTCGCCCGTCGCTGAGATGAACACGAGTGCTGGTCGGAGAACGAGCGCCACGATGCCCGCGACCAGGAGTCCGCGGAGCCCGATCGCCCGGAGGATGTCGAACCGCAGCAGCGCCGCCAGCGCGATGAAGACGAACGAGAGGACGACGAGGGTCACGTCGCCTTTGAACGCCGAGATCTCGTCTTCGTACGGGACGTCGGCGTTCCCCAGGAGGATGCCCGCGGTCGCGACGGCGGCGACCCCGGATTCGGTCGCGATGGTGTCGGCCGCGCCGTAGGCGACGAGCGCCCCGGCGAGGACGAGCAACCGGGCGTTACGGGGCGCGTTCCCCGGTGAGAGGTCGACGTATCGGAGGCCGTAGAACAGCAGTCCCGCGACGAGGCCGCCGACGAGGATGCCGACGCCGAGCCGTTCGGCGAAAAGGGTCAGGAGCGACGGCGGATCGTCGACGCCGAGGTTTATCGCGTTAAATATCACGACCGCGAGTATCGCCGCCGTCACGTCGTTGACGATTCCCTCGGTCTCCAGTGCGGCGGCCACCCGGTCGCGAACGGGGACGACTTCGAGGATCGGGGTGACGACCGTCGGACCGGTGGCGACGAGGAGCGCGCCGATGAGGAACGAGATGTCCCACGGCGCCTCTAGAAGGAAATGGACCGCCGCGGCCGTTCCCGAGAGGGCGATGGCGGCGCCGATGGTGATCAGTTTCAACGTGGCCGCCGGTGCCTCCCGGAGTTTTGCCACGCGGAGGTGAAACGACCCCTCGAAGACGATGATCGCCACCGAGAGCCCGACGATCGCTCCCAGAGCGTTGCCGAAGGAGTCGGGACCGACCACGCCGAAGACCTCCGGACCGAGGAGGACGCCGGCGACGATGAGGAACACCACGCTCGGCACTTGAAACCGGTCTGCGAGTATCTGTGCGATCACGCCGATCCCGATGATCGCGGCGACGAGGGGGAGAAGGCTCGGTCCACTGGGCGCCGCCACTATCGAACCTCCATTCTCTCGTATTGAGAGAGCGAGATAGTATAAAAGTACAGCACTCGGCGGGGCGCGGCAGTGGCTGTCGATACCGCGCGGGAGGCTCGAACGAGCGCCGCTCCGATCACTCGTACAGCATCTCGATCTGATCGGCGTAGCGATCGAGGATGTTCCGCCGCTTCTTCTTCATCGTCGGAGTCAGCGTGTCGGTGTCCGCGGAGAACTCCTCTGTGAGCAGCCGGTACTGCTTGATCCGCTCGTAGGACTCGAACTGTTCGTTTACGGCGTCGACCTCACGGTCGACCCGCTCGCGCACCCGATCGTCGCCGCAGATCGCCCCGCGGTCGTCCGGGAGATCGATCCCCTCGGCGTCGGCCCACGCGCGAAGTCCCTCGAAGTTCGGGACGAAGAGCGCCGAGACGAACTTCCGGCCGTCGCCGACGACGACGCACTGCTCGATCACGGGGCTCGCCGCGAAGGCGTCCTCGATCGGACCGGGGGCGACGTTCTTCCCCGTCGAGAGGACGAGGAGCTGCTTCGCCCGCTCGCGGAACGCGATGTAGCCGTCCGGCCGCAGTTCGACGATGTCGCCGGTCCGGAACCAGCCGTCGTCGGTGAACGCCGCGGCGGTCTCGTCCGGTCGGTTCCAGTAGCCGGCCGAGACGTTCGACCCCCGGACGAGCAGTTCGCCGACGCCGCCCTCGGTCGCGTTCGTCCCCTCGGCCGAGCTGTCTCCGTCCGCGGCGCCCGCCACCGAGTCGTCAACTCCCCCGCTCCCGTTGTCGACGATGCCCCGATCCAGCCGAACGTCGACGCCCGGCAACGGCGGTCCGATCGTCCCGACTTTCGGCTCCTCCGGGGGGTTGACAGAGACGACCGGGGACGTCTCCGTGAGCCCGTACCCCTCGAGAATCGGCAGCCCCATCGCGTGGTACAGCCGACACAGCTCCGGCGAGAGGCTGCCGCCGCCGCTGATGAAGAAGTCCACGCGCCCGCCGAGGGCCTCGCGGACCTGTGCGAAGACGAGGCGGTCCGCGAGGCGGTGTTTCGCGGACAGCACTCGCCCCGGATCGTGGGTAGCGTGATACGCCCGCCCGACTCCGACGGCCCACTCGAAGATCCGGCGTTTCAGCGGGGACTCCGAGGCCTCCGCGCGGATCGCGTCGTAGAGCTTCTCGTAGACGCGCGGGACGCTCGTCCCGATCGTCGGCCGGACGGTCCCGAAGTCCTCCCGGAGCGTGTCGGGGTCCTCGGCGTACGCGACGGTCGCGCCGGCGGCGAAAAACAGGAAGTGACCGGCGAGCCGCTCGAAGACGTGCGCCAGCGGCAGGAACGAGAGCGCGGTCGCGCCGCTGTCGATGACCGGTACCGACTTGTCCGGGCGGGGACCGAACCGACGGTAACACGCGTTGACGTTCGACCGGAAGTTCCGGTGGGTGAGTTCGACGCCCTTCGGCTGACCGGTGGTCCCGGAGGTGTAGATCAGCGAGGCGAGGTCGCCGGGGTCGCGCGCGTCGAGCCACGACTCGTATCGCTCTTCCTCGAACGCGTCGGCGCCGCGGTCGTGTATCTCCCCGAGCGTGTAGACGTCGTCGCGGTCGCGGACCGCACCGGCCATCCCGCTGCCGTCGGGGAGCTCGTCGATCACGGCGATGAACTCGAGGTCCAGCTCCTCTTCGACGGCCAGCACCCGCGAGAGCAGCTCGGCGTTCTCGACGACGACGCCGCTCGCGCCGGGGTCCGAGAGGAGATATCGCACCTGCGACCGCGACGAGGAGGTGTAGACGGTCGTGACGACGCCGCCGGCGGCGAGGAGCGCGAAGTCGGTCTGCGCCCACTCCATCCGGGTCTGTGCGAAGATCCCGACGCGGTCGCCCGCGCCGACGCCGATATCGCGGAAGCCGGCGGCGAGCGCGCGGACGACGCCGCGCATCTCGGCGTACGTCAGGTCGGCGTATTCCCCGTCCGCAGCGGCCGCGACGACGTCCGAGGCGACCAGCGACCGGTCGTAGATACCGCCTTTGTACTGCTGGGCGACAGCGTCCGCGTTCCGCGCCGCGGTCGCCTCGAACATCCGCGACAGCGTCGTGTCGCCGAGAACCTCGCTCTCGAAGTCCGTCTCCGCGTCCCGCCACTCCATAGCGCTACCAGTCGCCGGGGTGAATTAAAGGTACACCCGTTCGCGGGAGAAACCGCTGTCCCTGAGTGCGCTCCACACCGCGGGCGCGACGCCTGTGAACGCCTCCGACTCCAGCGGGACGTCGGCATCGGGCCGTCAGGTCCCGAACCTGACCAGCCACAGCGCGGCCATCCCGGCGAGGATCGTCGCGAACATATCGTCGACGTACCACGCGACCGCGCCCGCGACGATCCCCGCGAGGAGTCGCTCGTTGCCGACGAGCGCGACCGATCCCTCGGGCGCGACGATCGCCGGAACCGCGAGCGCGGCGAAAACCGCCGGCGGGACGAACTGGAGCGCGCGCGTCGCCCGCGAGGGGACGTCGTCGACGCGGCTGAAGAGGTAGATGAACGACGCGCGGATCCCGAACGTGGCGACGCCGAGGGCGACGACCGCGCCCCAGATCGCGAGCGCCCCGTAATCGGTCGGCATCAGTGGTCACCTCCGGTATCCGGCTTTACGGAGCCTGAGAGCCGCTCGTCGGCGATCACGCCGGCGACGACGCCCGCGAGCCCACCAGCGATGAGCCCCAGATCGAGCGGCACGGCGAACACCTCGCCGGCGACCGCGACGCTTCCGCCGACGACCGCCGCGACCAGTTTCGGCCGCGACGAGACCGCGGGGACCAGAAGGCTCAAGAACACGAGCGGGACGGCGAAGGCCAGCCCCCACGACTCGGGGACGCGCGCGCCGACGACGATCCCGAGCAGGGTGCAGCACTGCCAGACGACCCACATCGTGCCGGCGACGCCGACGTAGTACCGCCGCCGCTCGACCGGATCGAGTTCGGCCGTCGCGTCGGCGTAGCGCGCGATCGAGAGCGCGTAGGCCTGGTCAGTCAGGACGTACGCGCAGAACGCCTTCCAGCGGGAGCGGAGCGAGCGGAAGTGCGGCGCGATCGACGCGGAGTACATCATCATCCGGAGGTTGATCACGATCCCCGTGAGCACGACGACGGCGAGTGGGGCGTTGCTCCCGAGGAGTTCGATGGCGGCCAGCTGTGAGGCCCCGGCGAAGACGACGACCGAGAGACCGACGGCCTGCAGCGGCGTCAGCCCCGCGTCGACGGCGGCCGCTCCCGCGACGAGACCGAACGGGGCGACCCCGAGCAGGATGGGCGCGACGTCGCGGATTCCGCGGCGTACCTCCGGGGGCACGCGAAGACGAGACACGAGGGAGATTCGACGCGGCGGGAGTAAACCGATACCGCTTTGGACCGACGAACGCGACGCGCTCCCTCGTGCGACATCACTAACTACCTCTCGCCAGTACGTCCCGGTATGACCAACGACGCGCAGTCGCAGGCCGGGACGGCCGAGGGGCAGGGCCCCGTCGAGATCTCTATCGACGTCGCCCGGCAGTTAGCCGAAAAGCGCGAGGAGCTCTTCGAGGAGTTCGGCGTCCGCGACCGGTTCCCGCCCGCGGTGATCTCGGAGGCGAAATCCCGGACGGAGGGGGTCCAAGCGGAGATCGAAGACGAACTCGACCACCGACGGGATCTCCGCGACCTGACGACGTGGACGACGGACCCGATCGACGCGCAGGACTTCGACGACGCGCTCAGCATCCGCGAGAACGAGGAAACGTACACGCTGTGGGTCCACATCGCGGACGTGTCACACTACGTCCACCCCGACTCCGAGATGTGGGCGGAGGCGGTCGAGCGCGGCAACACCGTGTACCTGCCGGGCTATACGGTCCATATGCTCCCGTCGGTCCTCGCGGAGACCGTCTGCTCTCTCGTCCCCGAGGAGGACCGGCTGGCCCATACGGTGGAAATGGAGATCAAAAAGGACACGCTCTCGTTCGAGACGGTCGACATCTACAAGTCCGTCATCCACTCCGACGAGCGGCTGACCTACACGCAGTGTGAGAACCGGCTCGAGGACCCCGAGGCGCCGCTGCACGAGGAGAACGCCCTTGTCTACGAACTCGCGGACCAACTCCACGAACAGCGCAAGGAGGACGGCTCGCTCGTGTTGAACCCGAGCCGCGATCGCGCGCACACGATCATCGAGGAGTGTATGCTGAAAGCCAACAAGGCCGTCACGCACGAGCTGATGTGGAACCGTGGTGTCGAGGCGATGTACCGCGTCCACCCGCAGCCGACACCCGATCAGTGGGACGAGGCACTGCGGGAGATCACAGAGCTCAACGGCGTGAACATCTCCGGCGCATCGTGGGACGACCCCCGGAAGGCCGTCAACGACGCCCTCGAGAACTCCGACTCCCGAGCGCTCGGCAAGATCCAGCGGGCCGTGTTGAAGGTGATGCCCCGCGCGAAGTACATGAACGACCCCTTCGGCGGCCACTACGCGCTGAACTTCGACATCTACGGGCACTTCACCTCGCCGATCCGGCGGCTGTCGGACCTGATCAACCACTGGATCGTCCACGAGAACGACGTCCCCGAAGACCTAGTGGAGCTGTGTGACCGCGCCTCCGAGCGGCAGAAGGACGGCGAGACCGCAGAGCGGCTGTACAAGCAGTTCCTCGAAGAGGTCAGCCTCGATCCGCACGCGGTCAACAACCGCGGTGTCGTCACCCTCGATGAGGACGGCGAACTCGTCAACGAGGCGGGGTTGCCGCCGGAGCGAGTCGACCTGCGAGGGGACTGACCGGTCGGGCGGACGGACGCGTCGGGAAACGCGGCCGAGCGATCCGCGCGGACCGCCGGGCGAAAAGCGCGGCACTCGACCGGTGTAGCGGGCGACCGGTGTAGCGGGCGACCGGTGAGTGGGTGACCGGCGCAGCGGGCGACCGATGAGTGGGTGACCGGCGCAGCGGGCGACCGGTGCAGCACTCGACCGGCACAGACGGGTCTCGCCGGGCGGCGCGACCCGCCGGGACCGCGTCACTGCTTGTGCGTGAAGAGCAGAACCTCGTCTTCGTGCGTCGTGACGCAGATATCGAGCAGCATACTGAGTTCTAAGCTGTTGTACTCGTCCTCGCAGATGACCAGATCGTCGAACGGGTCACCGCACGCGGGACAGGCGATACTCACGGTGTTCCGATACGTCGTCACCCCGCCCGCCGACTCGTGCGGCGTCAACGACGAGGTGAGTTCGTCGTACTCGCTGTCCTCCATCGTGCGGACGAAGGAAGTGATCCATCATAATTCTACTCCTCGTCGGCGAGTCGGAGTTCGACGACGAACACCGCGCCCTCGACGTCGCCGCCGGCCGCCCGATCGGCAGCGTCGCGTTGGGGCGGTCTGTCCTCGACCCAGACGTCGCCGCCGTAGGAGTCGACGAGCGTCTGCACGAGGTACAGCCCGAGTCCCGTTCCGCTGCTTTCGAGCCCCTTTTCGCCCTTTCCGAAGATCTCTTCTTTCCGGTCGTCCGGCACGCCCGGCCCGTTGTCGGCGACGCGGACCCGGACGGTCCCGCGCGTCTCGTCGGCCGTCGCCGAAACGGTCACCTCGGGGACGTCCTTGTCGTTGTGGCGGACGGCGTTCGTCAGGAGGTTTCGGAACACCGATCCGAGGATCTCGTCGGCGAGGACCCGCACTGTGGGGATCGAGCCGTCGACGGTGACGACGGCACTGGGCGCCTCCGAGTCGACGCTCTCGAGCTCGCTCTCGAGCGTTTCGCGGAGGCCGACCGGCTGGCGCTCGCGCTCGACGGTGAGCATCACCTTCGCCATGTCCCGGGCCGTCTTCGTGAGTTCGACCGCGTGGTCTGCGCTGTCTCTGACAGTCCGGAGGTACGTCTGCGCCTCGTCGATGGCGTCCGCCCCCGAGTCCGTCTCAGGGGAGTCACACTCCTCGGCTATGGCTTCGAGACGCTCCGCGAGGAGGTCGGCGTAGGCGGTCACCAGCTGCAGGTCGTTGCGGATGTCGTGGCGGACCACCTGATGCAGCGTATCGAGGTTGTCGCGCTGTTCTCTCAACCGCGCTTCGTACCGGTTCCGGTCGGTGATGTCGATGTAGACGCCGAACTGGTGGGTGGTGTCCCCGTCGTGCTCGACCGGCGCCGACCGAAAGAGGAACTCGCGGACGCCGTCGGCCGCCCGCCGACGCACCTGTGCCGTGACCTGTTCGCCCGCCGCGGCCCGCGCGTCTATCTCTTCGGCCTCGGCCGCGGCCTGTTCGTCCTCCGGCAGCAGGAGGTCGTTGAGATCCTCGCCGACCACCGCGTCGACGTCGTAGCCGAAGGTCGTCTCGAACGCCGCGTTGGCGTCGCGCAGGACCGGGTCGCCGTCGGTGAGCCCGACGGCGACGACCGGCTCCGGGATACCGTCGAAGAGTGCCTCGAACCGGTCGCGCTCGCGTCTGAGCTCCGCTTCGCGCCGCTGCCGCTCGGCTCGGGACCGCTCGAGCGTCCGGCTCAGGCGGTTGAATCCGTCCTCGACCTGCCGCCACTCCTCGGTGTCGTCGAGGCGGAGTTCCGCGCCGTACTGCTCGTCTTCGAGCGCCCGGAAGCCGCGCAGCAGGCGACCGATCTGCGTGACGCTCCGCCGGTAGATCCACCAGCCGAAGCCGAAGAGCCCGGCGAGCACGGCCGCGATCGATCCGGCCTGCGCGACCGTGACGGTCTGGACCGTCGACGAGACGGAGTCGGAACTCTGTCGCACGCTGACCGTCCAGCCGGTCCCCTCGACGGAGACGTTCCGGACGAACGCTGGCTCGACGGCGGGCCCAGTCGCGTAGATCGGCGTGCGGTCCTGCGCGTAGAGCGTCAGCCGTTGGTCGCCTTCGACGGTGGTCGCGAACCGCTCGAAGAACTCGCCCTCCGAGAGGTGGAAGGCGGCGTTCAGCGTCCCGACGACGCGGCCGTCGCGGTAGATCGGGGCGCTGATCGTGATGATGTGATTACCCGACTCGGCCTCGACCGGCTCGCTGACGTACGTCGTGCCGTTCACCGCCCGCTGGAAGTACGTCCGGTCTCCGAAGTCCGAGCCGATCAGTTCCGCCCGCCGCTCGGCGGAGACGTCCGAGACGATGTTCGTCATCGTCCCGTTCGCGGCGATCACCGAGACGCCGGCGAACTCGGTCCGCTCGAGGAACGCCTCTAACGCCCGCCGCTGCGCGCTGCTCCCGTGCGCGGCGACGTCCGGATTCACCGCCGCGACTGACACCGTCCGCTCGAGCGAATCGAGCTGACTGGCCAGCTCCGAGCCGACGTGTTCGGCCGTGTGGTCGACCCGCTCCTGTTCGTTGGCGTAGAGCGTGCCTTTGTACTCCTGAAACCCGACGAAGACGGCCGCAGAGAGCACGAGACCGGCGACCAAGAGAGAAACGAGAAAGACACGCTTGACTTTAACTGTGCTCTTTTTCGGATGCGCGACAGTCAATCTACTGGTTGACTGTTCGACGTGTTCTCGAAAGACCCGCGCCGTCTCCCTACTCGCGGCGTCCCGCGTTCGAGCGGGGCGCGCGGTCGAGGCTGCAGTGCTCGCCGCCGCGCAGCCCCGTCGCGACGCCGACGAGCAGGCCCACCGCGTGGCCGACGTTCACGGTCGCCGGCGACGTGAACGACAGGGCGATGAGGGCTTCGCCGGCGACCAGCGCGACCGCACAGACGCCGAAGAGGACCGCGAGCAGTTCCGCGTCGGTCGCGCGGCCGTGTGTCGGGAGGTGAACGACGGCGAACCCGCCCGCGGCGAAGACCACACCGCTGATCCCGTACACGGCGACGTGGGGATCGGAGTCGAACGCGGCGCTCCACCACGCGAGCGCCGCGATCGACCCGGCCGCGGCGAGCGCGGCCATCACCGCGAACCGGCGGGCCGAGAGGTGTGATTCGGCTATTCGACCGAAGGCAACGAGCGTGAGGACGTTGGGGACGACGTGCTCGAGGCCGCCGTGCAGCAGCGGCGAGAGCGGCCACGCGAGCCACGGCGCGCGGAGGTACACGTAGTTCGTCGTCACGAACACCGACGACGTCCCCCACACGACCGTTTGAACGGCTTGGACCGCGTACACCGCACACACCGCGATCGAGAGGAAGTCCGTGATCGGAGCCGGCAGCGACCGGAGCTGGTCGAGGACCGCTCTCGGACCGTTCTCGAACGGCGTCAGCAGATTCGCCACCGAGACGCGCCGCATCGGTAGTTTTTCGCGTCGGGGTGGTATCAGGGTTTGGGCGCCCCCGAAACCGCGCCGGAGGGGCCCACCGACAGTCGGCGCCGCCCGGCTCGCGACCCGTCGGATTCTTGTCGGGCGGGCGTGAGAACCCGGTGTGCGACTCGTACAGGTGATGGTCCCGACCGGAAAGCGCGAGGCCGTTCTCGACGCCCTCGACGACGAGGGCGTCGGGTACGCCGTCTCAGACGAGACCAGCAGCCGGGAGTACACCGCGGTCGTGACGTTCCCGCTCCCGACGGCGGCGGTCGAGCCGGTCTTGGACCGCCTCCGCGGCGTCGGCATCGAACGGAACGCGTACACCGTCGTCGTACAGGCAGAGACCGTCGTCTCCGAGAAGTTCGAGGCGCTCGAAGAGCGCTACGAATCGGACGAGGGGGAGAACAACAACGGCAACCGCATCGCCCGCGAGGAGCTCATCGCCCGCGCGGAGGATATGTCGCCGACAGTCCGACCGTACGTGCTGATGACGGCGGTCAGCGCCGTCGTCGCGACTGCCGGGCTGCTCTTGGACTCGCCCGCGGTCGTCGTCGGGTCGATGGTCATCGCGCCGCTCATCGGGCCGGCGATGGCCGCGAGCGTCGGAACCGTCATCGACGACGACGAACTCGCGGTCCGAGGGCTCAAACTCCAAGCGCTGGGCGGCCTGCTGGCGATCGCCGCGGCCGCGGTCTTCGCGTTCTCGGTCCGGGCGACCAACATCGTCCCGCTGACCGCCGACGAGGTATTCGCGATCGGCGAGGTGCGAGAGCGGCTCGCCCCTGACGTCCTGTCGCTCGTTATCGCTCTCGGCGCGGGCGCGGCGGGGGCCGTCTCGCTGGCCTCGGGCGTCTCCTCCGCGCTCGTCGGCGTGATGATCGCCGCGGCGCTCGTCCCGCCGACGGCGGTCGTCGGTATCGGGATCGCGTGGGGCGAACCCCAGACGGTCGTCGGGTCGGCGGTGCTCGTCCTCGTGAACATCCTCGCGATCAACCTCGTCGCGCTCGTCGTTCTCTGGCGGATGGGCTACCGCCCGAAGCTGTGGTTCCGCGAGGAGGAGGCGCGGTCGGTGACGGTACAGCGGATCGCCGTCCTCTCGGTGATACTCCTGCTTCTCACCGGGATGCTCGGGGCGTTCACGTACAGTTCGTACCGGACCGCCGACTTCGAGCGGGACGCGACCGCGGCGATCGAGGCCGAACTCCCGCCGGACGTGACGCTTCTGGATATCGACGTGACCTATCAGGGGTTCCCGATGCAGACGCCGCGGACGGTCGTCGTCACCGTCGGCTACCCGCCGACCTCGTCGCCGCCGCGCGTCGCCACCCCGATACGCGACCGCGTCTCGGCGCTCTCGCCCGACCCCATCGGCCCGTTCGGATCGGGGGACGTCCGCGTCGAGATCCGGTACATCGGCGTCGATCGGGCGGCGACTTAATCGGTCCTGATTGGATGGCAACGTAGTCGGTGCCGAGCGATCGAGCGAGGCTCAAAGAACCCCTTTCGTCAAGCGCGCGTTCAATAGCTCACCCGACGAAGGGAGATGTATGGTCCGTCGATTCACTATCGGAACGGTCGCCGTCGCGGCGCTCGTGCTGCTCGCGGGATGCAGCGCCCCCCTCCAGACGACGAACGGTAGCGACTCCCTCACAGACGCCGAGCGGACGATCTCGACGAGCGGGACCGGCGAGGTCTCGACCGACGCCGACCGGGCCGTCGTCGACGTCGCCGTCACGGCTCGCGCAGATGGCGCCGAAGCGGCCCGCGAGGCCGTCGCCGCCGACGCGACGCGGATGCGGGAGGCGCTCCGCGAGGCCGGCGTCAACGACGAGTCGGTGACGACGTCCTCCTACCGCGTGAGACCGATCACGAACGTCGACCGCGAGGCCGGCGAGCGCGAGATCGTCGGCTACGAGGCAGTCCACGCCTACCGGATCGAGACCACGCCAGACGCCGCCGGAACCGTCGTCGACACCGCCATCGGCAACGGCGCCAGCGAGGTCCACGGCGTGACGTTCACGCTGAGCGACGACACCCGGGCAGAACTCCGCGAGCGGGCGCTCGATCGCGCGATGAACGCCGCGCGGAGCGACGCCGACGCGATCGCGTCCTCGGCCGGGCTGACCGTGACCGGCGTCCAATCAGCGTCGACGAGCGGCGGGAACGCGCCCGTATACGAGATGCGGGAGACCGCCGCCGACAGCGGCGGCGTGCCCACCGAGTTCGACGCCGGATCGGTGACCGTCACCGCGAACGTCGACGTGACGTACACCGCCGCAGAGTAGGCCTCCGCTCGCCGACTCGACGCCCGTATCACACGGTGAGCGCGAGTACCGCCACGCCGCTCAGCACGACGACGCCGAGGACGAGCGCGACGAGCCGGCCGAGGCGGTAGGTGCCGAGGAACATCGCCAGCGCGGCCTTGACGAGGGTGTTCGCGATGGCCGCGATGACGATTCCCGTCGTCGCGACCGACGGCGAGACGGTCCCCTCGGCGGCGAGCCTGCTCAGCGTGATCGTCATCGCGTCGACGTCTGCGAGCCCCGAGACGAACGCGGTGGCGTACACGCCAGAGGTGCCGAACCACTGGTTCGCGTACTCCGAGACGAGGAGGACGACCGCGAAGACCGCGCCGAAGGCGAGCGCCGGGCGCAGCCGAAACGGGTTCTTCAGCTCGTCGGCCTCGACCGTCTCCCCGGCGGCCGTTCGCCAGTAGAGGAGCGCCGCCGCGACGGTCCCGACCGCGGTCATCACCCCGAGCGGCAGCGCGACGCGCGGGAGCAAAGCGGGGTTGACGACCGAGACCTCCACGAGCGCCCGCGGGAACATCACGATCGACGCGGTGACGACGGCGAACGCGCAGATGCGATACAGCGTCTCGTTCTGCGCGGTCTTGCCGGCCATCGACACCGTCGTCGCGGTCGAAGAGACGAAGCCGCCGACAATCCCAGTGAGCGCGATACCGCGTTCGGGGCCGAGGACGCGTCCGAGCAGGTACGCGACGAAGCCGAGACCGGTGACGAAGACGACCATCAGCCAGACGAACCGGGGGTTAAGGCCGTAGATGGCGTCTACCGGCCGGTTCGGAAGCGACGGCAGCACGACGAGCACGATCAGGATGAACTTCGCCGACGCTCGCTGCTCGCTTTCTTCGATCCGGTCGGCAAACTCGTGGATCGGATCCTTCACCGAGAGAAGCACCGTGATCGCACCGCCGACGACGACGGCGATCGTCGCGCCGCGGTCGGAGTGCATCACCATCGCCCCCAGAAGCGTCGTGAGCAGCGCCGCGGCGAGCGTCGTCAGTCCGAGATCCCGTTCGTACCAGACCTTGCCGGCGTACGCGACCGTCAGTGGAAGGACGAGCACCGCGAACGCGAGGGGAAACGCGTCGCGGAAAAACGCGAAGACGAGCGCGCCGTAGAGCGCGAACAGCGGGAACGTTCGGCTCCCGGCGAAGCTCCCGCCGGATTCGCTCCGCTCGCGTTCGAGGCCGATGAGCGCCCCTAGCCCGAACGCCACGAGGAGCCGCAAGACGAGTTCGGAGAGTGGGGTGACGGAAGGATCGATCATCGGTCACTGGGAAGCATTATCGTAGCGCGTGTACGTATTCTATTACGCCCGTTTCTCGGTCACACACAACGTCCGTTTCTCCGTCAAACAGCGCGTGTGATCAGACGAGGAATAGTTGTAAAGGCACCTACATCAACGTTCGGTGATCGGCGAGAGGCCGACCGGCTTCGAGCCGTGCGGAACAGTCCGCGAACCGGACGCCGACCGTCAAACTGCCAAAATCGGCTGCGGACCGCGTCCCGATCACTCCCGCCGCGACGGCGGAATATCCGGCACCCAGCCGACCGCCTCGACGGCGGCGTCGAGGACGGCGTCGACGCCCTCGCCCGTCTCGACGCTCATGTGCAGGTCGGCCTCCACGTCCCGCGACCGGTCGCTTTTGTTGTTCACCGTGAGCACGGGCACGTCGCGCTCGCGGAAGCGGTCGGCGACTGAGTCGCGCAGTTCCAGTTGGGCCTCGAGCGGGTAGCCGCACGCCTCGCTGGCGTCGAGGACGAACACGACCGCGTCCGCGAGGTGCTCGATCGCGCTGACGGCCTGCCGCTCGATGTCGTTTCGATCCGCCTCGGGGCGGTCGAGCAGCCCCGGCGTGTCGATGATCTGATACCGGATTCGGTCGCGATCGAAGTGGCCGACGTAGACCTCCTTCGTCGTGAACGGGTAGCGGGCGATCTCGTTGTGCGCGCGGGTGACGCCGTTGACGAACGACGACTTGCCGACGTTGGGGTAGCCGGCGACGACGATCGCGGGCTCGTCCGGGCGGATGTCGGGGAGGGTCTTCAGCGCGTCGCGGGCCTCGCCGATCCGGACAAGGTCATCGGCGACCTCCTCGACGACGGAGGCCATCCGGGCGAACGCCTGTTTCCGGTGCTTGCGCGCCGTGTCGGGGTCTGTCTTTCGGAGCTTCGGCTGGTACTCCCGGCGGAGTTCGGCGACCTGTCGGCTCGCCCACGTCACCTCCGAGAGGCTCTGTCTGAGTTCGTCGACGTCGACGATCGCGTCGGCGAGCTCGTAGTAGAACGGATCGACCGCGCCGAAGTCGGGCCACTGCGTGACGACGTTCTCTAAGTTGTCCGAGAGGATCGACGAGGCGGTCTGCAGCATCGACTGCTGGGCCTCCAGCCCGGACTTCGCGCGTCCCGCGCGAGCCGCCCGCGAGAACGCCTTATCGAGAAGTTCCTCCGACCGCGGCGTCGTCGGGAGGGATTCGAAAATCATATTAGCTCGTCTACTCGGCCGAACCGTAAAAGCGCGTCCGTTCGGCCGCGTCTCGCCGCGTCTCGTCACACCGAGTGGCGTTCGGGACGCCCCCACTGACGTTTTGTCGCTCGCCGGCGTACCGAGCGGTATGCACACGAACTGGCGTGCGGTCGGCATCGGCTTCGTCGTGATGCTCGTCGTCGGTGCGATCGGCCTCACGCTTCCGATCGTCGGGCAGGTCGGCGCGGGCCTCATCGGCGGGTTCGTCGCGGGCTACCTCGCCGGCGGCGTCGGAAACGGCGCGTGGAACGGGCTGATTGCGGGATCGATCTCCGGGATCGTCCTCTCGATACTCGCCGCGGCGTTCGGCGCGTTGGTCGGCCTCGCAGCCGGTCCCCTGGGCAGCGTTCTCGGGGGCGTAGGCGTCTTTCTCGCCGGAGTCATCCTCACGTTGCTGTTCGCGATCGACAGCGCCATCGGTGGCGCGGTCGGCGGCCTGCTCAATAGGTAGCGCCGCTCACTCGCGTTCGGCCCTATCGAGGTATTCCTGCTGGACGGAAACGACTTCCGAGGAGTCCGCGCAGTCGGCGTACCGCCGGAGCGGTTCCTCGTTCAGTTCCAGGAAGGTGTGCCCCCACGTGAACTTCGAGAGCAACCCCTCGGCGCGGTCGCGCCGGCCGAAGATGGCGAGCGCGGCCGCGAGCGCCTCGACCGTCGTCAGCTGCATCGGGCGGCCGAAGTTGACCGGGTTCGCCGCCACGAGGTAGGGGAGCGCGCGGTGTTCACCCGGGAGGGAAAAGCGCGCTCGGCCCGCGGACTCCCACGAGCAATCGAGCGCCACCAGCGGGCCCACCGCGGCGTCAGCGGGGGAGAGCGCCCGGTCGGCGTGCGGATTGAGGACGACGCCGTACGGCGCGGCCCGATCCGAGCGGTGGAGGTCGACGAGACCGAACCGCGCCAGTTTCCGCGCCGTACACTTGTCGGGGTCGTCGTCGCCCTCGTAGCGGACGTGGAGGTCGCCGTCGTAGCCGGTGCTCGCGGGGGCGGCGGCGTCCCCTCCTGAGTGGACACGCTCGACGGCGTCGTCGGGGTCGAGGGTCACAGCCGGTTCGAGGGGGGCCGGAGAGAAAAGCCGTTCGTCGTGTCCGGAGCGGAACGCCGGTCGTCGTGTCCGGAGAGAAAAGCCGGTCGTCGTATCGAAGGGACCCGGTTACGACGGGGAGGTGCCGGTCCCGTCGCGTGCTAGCACACGGCGTCCCCGGGTCGCCCCCGCAGCTCGACGGTCCCGTCGGCCGACACGCGGACGGCCTGTCCCGCGACGGAGAAGACGACGCTGGCGTCGTCGCCGTCCGCCGAGGTCAGAAACTGCTCGGCCAGTTCCGCGTCGACGCTCTCGTACAGCGGCGGCTCCCCGGGGGCGCCGTTCTCAGAGAGCACGGCTACGATCGTCGCGTCGAGTTCCGCCGGCCCACCGAAATCGTGTCGGGCGACGGTCGACCAGCCGGTCGTCCCGATTCGCCCACTGGTTCCAGTTCGTTCGGTCACGGCGCTCGGTAGGGCGGCGGACCCTATGAAACGGATAATTGCTGCATCGGGATTGCACCGAATTCAGCCGAATATGGCGGCTTAATCGACGGTTACCGTTGGGGATGGATACGCCTGAAGCGGCGGATTCAGGGACTCACTCGCGCGTTCCGGCCCCGACGGCGGACTCGCCGACCGGGTCGTGTCCCTCGATGAGCTCGGTGCCGCCTAGGTACGGGCGGAGCGCCTCGGGGACGGTTACCGTGCCGTCGTCGTTCTGGTAGTACTCGAGTATCGCGACCATCACGCGCGGGATGGCGAGGCCCGAACCGTTCAGGGTGTGGAGATACTCCGCGGACTCGTGCCGCTCGGGGCGGTAGCGCAGGCCGGCGCGGCGCGCCTGAAACGCGCCGAAGTTCGAGACCGAGGAGACTTCCAGCCACCGACCGCCCTCCTCGGGGCCCTCGTCCATCTCGTCGCCGGGTGCCCACACCTCGAGATCGTACTTCTTCCGCTGGGTGAAGCCGAGGTCGCCCGTGCACATCTCCAGAATCCGGTACGGGAGTTCGAGGCGGCGGAGGACCTCCTCGGCCTCGTCGACGAGGCCGGCGAAGCGGTCGTCGCTCTCCTCGGGGCGGACGAAGTTCACCATCTCGACTTTATTGAACTGGTGGACGCGGACGATACCGCGGGTCTCGGTGCCGTGTTCGCCCGCCTCGCGCCGGAAGTTCGGCGTGTACGCCTGCAGTTTCAGCGGGAGGTCGTCGTCGAGCAGGATCTCGTCGCGGTACATATTCGTCACCGGGACCTCCGCGGTCGGACAGAGCCACAGGTCGTCGTCGTCCCACGGTTCGTCGTTGGCGCCGCCGATGCGGTAGGCGTCCTCGGTGAACTTGGGGAACTGCCCGGTCCCGACCATCGACCGGGAGTTGACCGGGATCGGCGGGAAGACGTCGACGTAGCCCTGTTCGCGGTGCACGTCGAGCATGAACTGCACGAGCGCGTGCTCGAGGCGCGCGCCGTCGCCCTTCGTGAAGTAGAAGCCGCCGCCGGTCACCTTCGCGCCGCGGGCGAAGTCAAGAATCTCCAGTTCCTCGCCGAGGTCGTAATGGGGGACGACCTCCTCGGGGAGGTCGCGCAGGTCGTCGAAGCCCTCCCGGCGGCGCTCGACGTTCTCGGACTCGTCCGCGCCGACCGGGACGTCGTCGTCGGGGATCTGCGGGATCTCGAGCAGCGCCGCCTCCAGTTCCGCCTCCAGCTCGTCGGCGCGCTCTTCGACGCCGTCGAGTTCGGCCTTCAGTCCCTGCGAGCGCTCGATGGCCTCTTGGGCGGCTTCGTCGTCGCCGTCGGCCTTCAGGTCGCCGATCTTCGAGGAGATCTGGTTGCGCTCGTGCCGGAGATCGTCGCCGCGTTGTTTGAGTTCGCGCCACTCCTCGTCGACGGCGAGGACGCGGTCGAGGTCGACGTCCGTTACGCCCTTTTGTTCCAGCGCCGCGCGAACGGTCTCGGGGTTCTCGCGGAGGAACTGCCTACCGATCATACCCGTCGGTTCTGCGGGATGCGGCAAAACCGTGTCGCATCCGCGAGGACGGCGGCGAGCGCGTCGAAGACAGCCGACTGCGTCGACCGCTCGGCTGCGGTCACAGGTTACAACGAAAAGACACATACCCGAGGACGGAGTGAGGAAACGTATGTCGAACCCGCTCCGTCGACGCTTCACCGACGCGTACGAGCGGATGCTCCGCCGACAGCTCGACGTCACGCCGACGCACGTCGCGATCATCCAGGACGGCAATCGGCGCTACGCGCGAGCGCACGGCGACGACGCCCCGGACGGTCACCGCGAGGGCGCGAAGACGACAGAGCGCGTCCTCGAGTGGTGTGACGAACTCGGCATCGAGGAGCTGACGCTGTACGCCTTCTCGACGGAGAACTTCGAGCGCCCGAGCGAGGAGCTCGACCCGCTCTTCGACCTCATCGAGTCGAAGCTCTATGAGTTCGCCGACGCCGACCGCGTCCACGAGAACGGCGTCCGGATCGGGGCCATCGGCGACGTGGACCGCCTCCCGGGGCGGGTTCGGGAGGCCGTCGCCTACGCCGAGTCGCGGACCGCCGGCTACGACACGCTGCGGCTCAACATCGCGCTCGCCTACGGCGGCCGCTCGGAGCTCCTCGGGGCGGCGCGCGAGATCGCGAGAGACGTCGAATCGGGCGAGATCGCGGCCGCGGACGTCGACGTCGACGCCGTCGAGTCGCGGCTCGCGCGGCACACGACGCGCGACGTCGATCTCATCATCCGGACCGGCGGCGACGAGCGGACCTCGAATTTCCTGCCGTGGCACGCCAACGGCAACGAGGCGGCCGTCTACTTCTGTGCGCCCTACTGGCCGGAGTTCTCGAAGGCGGACTTCCTCCGCGGGCTCCGGACCTACGAGTCGCGGGAGCGGTCTTGGCGGCAGTCCCGCACCGAGCGCGCCGTCGCCCTGCTCCGGGCCGTCGCCCGGACGGAGCTCGCCGACGCGAGGACGGTCGCGGGGCGGCTCCGACGGCAGCTCCCCTCTGCGGGCGCCCGCGAGGTGTCCGCCGAACTGGAGCGCCAGCGCGGGTCGGAGACGGTCGAGCGCGCCGACTGAGCCCGAGGGGTCGGACTCATCAGAGCCGATCTCGGATCGATCGCGCGGTCTTCTCGCCGACGCCGGGGACGTCGATCAGATCCTCGATCGAGGCCGCGCGGACGTTCTCGACGCTCCCGAACCGCCGGAGAAGCGCCCGACGGGTCCGTCCGCCGACGCCGGGGACGTCCTCTAGAACCGTTCGAACGTCGTCGCGGAGCGTCTGGTGGTACTGGACGGCGAAGCGGTGCGCCTCGTCGCGGACGCGCTGGAGGACGTGCAGCGCCGGGTCGCCGTCGTCCCAGTCGAAGATGCCGCGTTCGGTGATCACCAGCTCCCGCTCTTTCGCCAGCGCGACGGCGGGGACGTCCCACCCCGTCTCCGCGAGCGCGTCCCGGGCCGCGCCGAGTTGCCCCTCGCCGCCGTCGATCAAGAGGAGGTCCGGGTCGAGCCGGTCGTCGCGCCCCTCGACGGCGCGCGCTGCACGCCAGCGGACGAGTTCGCGCATCCGGGCGTAGTCGTCGTTGCCGTCGGCGAGGCGCTTCCGCCGGTAGGCGGACTTCTCGGCCGCCCCGTCGACGAAGCAGACGTCGCTGCCGACGACCGAACTGCCGCCGGCGTGGCTCACGTCGAACCCCTCGATGCGCGAGACCGAGGCGAGCCCGAGCGCGTCCGCGAGCGCGCCGAGCCCGTCGTCGCGATCCGGGCCGCTCCGGGCGTTCTTCAGCGCGAGGTCGACGAGCTTCGCCTCCCGGCCGGCGCCCGGAACGCGGACGTCGACGCCCTCCGCGTTCAGCCACGCCGTCACGTCGCGGTCGTCGGGGCGCTCAGAGCACAGCACCGCGTCCGGGAGTTCCCGCTCCGCGTAGTACTGCGTGAGAAACGCCGTGAGGACGGCGGCCGAGCGCTCGCCGCCGTCGGGCGCGTCCAGCCGATGCCGCGAGCGGTCGACGAGTTGGCCGCGCTCGCTGTGGAGGCGCGCCACCGTCGCGGTGTCGCCCGCGACGGCGACGCCGAGGACGTCCACCGCGTCCTCGTCGGTTCGCGCGGAGACGGCCTCCCCGCCGTCGCCGTGGAACGACTCGACGGCGTCGAGGCGGTCCCGGAGGTTCGCGGCGCGCTCGAACTGCTCTGCCTCCGCGGCCGCGTCCATCTCCCGGCGGAGCGGGTCGGCCAAGACGCCGGTCTCGCCCTCGAAGAACCGGGCGACGGATTCGACATCGCCGCGGTACCGCTCGGCGTCGATCTCGCCGGTGCAGGGCGCGGTGCACAGCCCCATCTCGTAGTCCAAGCAGGGTCGGTCACGGTTCGCGTACTTGTGGTCCGAACAGCCCCGGAGCCCGTACGTCTCCCGGAGCGCCTTCACGACCGTCTCGACGCGGCCCTTGTCGGTGAACGGCCCGAAGACCGTCGCGCCGGGGTCGGGGTCGCGCGTGATCTCGATCCGGGGGATCCGGTGCTCGGTGAGTTGGACCAGCGGATACGACTTGTCGTCCTTCAGTCGGACGTTGTAGCGCGGCTGGTGCCGCTTGATTAGGTTCGCCTCGAGCAGCAGCGCCTGCGTCTCGGTGTCGGTCACGGCGACGTCGATCGACGCCGCGCGCTCGACCATCTGGCGGATGCGCTCGCCGCGGGGGTCCGCGTACGATCTGACCCGGTCTCGGACGTCGACGGCCTTGCCGACGTAGAGGACGTCGTCGCCCTCGAGGAACCGATAGACGCCGGGGTCCGTGGGTAACTCCGCGGCGCGGTCGCGAAGTTCGCTGCGCTCCATTACCGCGACGTAGCGGGCCGACGGGCTTGAGCGTGACGCGACGCGAACGCCCGGCGGCGACCGCTCGGCACGCCGGCAGACGGTAGCTACAAACCGCTCGCTCGCCGACATTTGGGTATGGCAGACGCCGAGGAACACGACGACGGAGACAGCGTCCGCTGCTGGCTGGTCGAGCGGACCTACACCGACCGCGGACTCGTCGATATGACGTACGCGACGCCCGACGGCTCGCACGTCCGCCGAAAGCAGGTCGCGACGACGATTATGCGACAGCGCGGCACCGGAACGACCGCGGCCGCGTCGGTCGATCGATCGGACTTAGAGCCCGTCGACGACGACGCGATGCGGGAGCGCTACGCGGCGGAGGTCGAGCGGATGCGCGAACAGCACGATCCCGACGAAGAAGTGTGATCTAAGTCACATCACGCGCCTGCCGTCGAATCTCGGCGCGGGTCCTACGGAGCGACTTGCCTGCGGCCGGTGAGCGTGTCGGGGGCGAGGACGTACTGCCGGAACGCCACGTTCTCGGGGCTCTCCTCGAAGATGTCGACGAACGGGATGGTGACCGCCCAGCGTTCCTGCACGTCGCTGGCGTCGTACGGCTCGTCGGTGATGTCCCGGAGCGTACCGGTGGCGACGGCGCTTCGCCAGCCGTCGTCTGTCCGGCCGTACGCGACGAAAGAGACCGGTCGGTCGACGAACCGGGATTTCCCCCTCTCGGCTGAAACGGCGAGTCGAAAGTGGAAATGGCCCTTGTGGGCGTTGTAGCCGTACGATACCGGCAGCGAGTACGGCGGATCGTCGCGTCCGGTCTGAAACGAGATCACTCCCGTCCCGCCGTCGCCGAGAAACGCGTTCAGTTCCGATTCGGACAGCCGCGGCCAGCGGTGGTTCTCCATACGAAACGGAGGCGTCCGACGACCAAAAGTGGCGAGACGACCGCGAAGGATTCGAACGAATCCGGGGTTTTCGACCCGGTCCGAACGTGGAATAGCACAGTTGAGGAGTGACTGTCGGGAGCTCGTGGCGAGCGACAGTACATAACAGTGACAAGCGACAGTCAGGAGACGGTGACGAGCGCGCCCCCGGTGACGATGAGCGACGCGCCCACGATCACGCCGCCGGTGACCCGCTCGACGTCCCGGAGGAGGAGGAAGGTGAAGAGTACCGAAAACAGCGGCGCCATCGCCGAGATCGGATCGACGACCGACACGCGCCCGATCGAGAGCGCCTGGAACAGCGAGAACAGTGCGCCCGTGCTGATCGCCCCCGCGACCACGAAGTACGGGACGGGGGCGGAGTCTGCCTCGCGGAGCCGATCGCGGTGGTTGAGAAGGAGGTAGGTCCCCAGCGTGAACGCCGCGGCCGTCTCGTTGATGGCGAGGGCCTCGATCGTCGTCGCAGGCGTCTCGAGGAAGCCGAACCGACGGATCACGTTTCCCGCCCCGTACGCGAGCCCCGCCGAGAGCGGGAAGGCGAGGTCGCGGGGGTGCCAGCCGCGGATATCGCCGCCCTTCGCGATCGAGAGGAGCATCACGCCGCCGACGAGCAGGAGGACGCCGATGCCGGTGATGACCGTGACCGTCTCGCCGAGGAAGAGGACCGCCAGCCCGACCGCGAACAGCGGGCGCGTGTTCATCGCCGCGGTCGCCACGCTCGCGCCGATCCGGTCGACACCGGCGTAGTGACCCAATCGGCCGAAGGTCGTCCCGACGACGCCGCCGACGGCGAAGATCCCTACGTCACCGAGGGACATCCCGCCGAACGCCCCGGCCCCGCTGGTCGCGAAAAGCGCCGTCCAGAACAGCGCGCCGCTCGTCAGCATCACCACCATTACGCCCTGCACCGACGTGCCGCCGCGCTCGATCCCCTTCTTCGTGAAGACGGGGCTCAAACCCCAGAGTATCGCCGAACTGAGAGCGAACGCGAGCGCACCGGGGACGAACAGTGCCATAGCGGGGTGTCTCCAAGTACCACCATAAGCGCCTGCATTGTGTGTTCACCGCAGCCACGTGTCGCTCGCCCACGCTTCGCGGTGCTCGCTGAGTGGTCTTCCTAGAAGTGGGACCGCCCGGATTCGAACCGGGGTCACGGGCACCCAAGGCCCGAAGTATACCAGGCTAACCCACGGTCCCTCGTGCGTACATCGCCCCGTCACCGTGTAAAGGATTTCGTTCGGGCGGCGCTCGGCGTGTCGCCCGGGGCTCACGGTCGGAGGCGGGGCGCCGAGCCGCCCGTGAGCCGGCAGCGTCACAGCCCCCAGATGACGGCGATCCCGACGGTCGTCACCGCCGCGAACACGAGCTGGAGCGGCCCGCCGACGCGGATGTAATCGCTGAAGCGGTACCCGCCCGGCCCGTAGACGAAGAGATTCGTCTGGTAGCCGACGGGCGTCATGAACGCCGTCGACGCCGCGAACGTCACCGCGAGGACGAACGCGAACGCGTTCGCGCCGAGCGACTGCGCGGCCTCGACCGCGACCGGGACCATCAACACGACGCTCGCGTTGTTCGATATGACGTTCGTCAGCACCGCGGTGAGGAGATAGAACACGCCGAGCACCCCCACGAGCGGGAGAACGTCGCCGACGGCGACCACGAGACCCGCGAGCAGCGCCGCGCCCCCGGTGGATTCGAGCGCGATCCCGAGCGGGATCACGCCGGCTAGCAGGAAGACCACGTCCCACTGAACCGACTCGTAGAGCTCCCCGGGACGGAGACACCGCGTGCCGATCATCGCGAGCGACCCGGCGAGCGCCGAGACGACGATCGGCAGGAAATCGAGCGCGGCGAGGCCGACGACCGCGACGATGATTCCCACGGCGACCGGCGTCTTCTCCACGCGGAAGTCGTGGCGTTCGATCTCCTGGGCGACGATGAAATCCCGGTTCGAATCGAGTCGCTCGACGCTGTCGGCGGTCGCCTGCACGAGGAGCGTGTCGCCGACGCGGAGCGAGACGTTGTCCATCCGCCGCCGGAACAGCTCGCCGCCGCGCCGCAGCGCGAGGACGGTCGCGTTGTACCGCTGGCGGAAGCTCGCGGACGTGAGCGATTTCCCTACGAGCGAAGACCCCGGTGCGACCACGATCTCGACGAGATTCTGTCGCTCCTCGCCGGCCTCAAGTTCCGACTCGTCGACGACGGTCGGTACGGGGTCGAGCCCCTCGACGTCGAGCAGTTCGACGAGCGTGTCGCGGTCGGTCCGGAGTGCGAACACGTCCCCCGCTTGGATCTCCTTCGGACCCAGCGGCTCGAGATACACCTCTCCGCCGCGGATCAGCTGGATCAGGTCCACGTCGAACTCGGTCTCCACCAGCGCGCGCCGGACCTGTTGGCCGACGAGCGGCGAGTCCTCGCGGACGACGACCTCCGTCAGGTAGTCGGCCATCTCGAACTCCTCGGTCAGATCGACTTTCGGTTTGATCCGCTCGGGCGTCAGCCAGCGGCCGACCGTCAGCAGGTACGCGGTACCGACCACCGAAACGACGATGCCGAGTTGCGTGAACTCGAACATCGTGAACGTGCGACCGATGAGCCGGCCGGACAGTTCGGAGGCGAGGATGTTCGTCGACGTCCCGATAAGCGTGAGCATCCCGCCGAACATCGAGGCGTACGAGAGCGCGAGCAGGAGTTTCGACGGCGACGTCCCCCCGCGCTCGGCGAGATCCGTCACCATCGGCAGCAGGATGGCGACCGCGGCCGTGTTGTTGATGAACCCCGAGATGGGGGCGACGACGCCGATCGTCGCGCCGAGCTGCCGGCCCAGACTGTCGCCGGTGAACGCGGCGATCCTCGCGCCGAGCCGCTGTATCACGCCCGTCCGCTGGACGCCGTCGCTGAGTATGAACATCGCAAGCACCGTCAGCGTCGCCTGGCTGGAGAATCCCGAGAGCGCGTCGGCGGGGTAGTCGGCGAAAATGACGATCGGCTCCGCGAGCGCGCCGACGCCCGCGAGCGCCGCCGACGCCGGCTGGACGAGCAGCAGCGCCACCATCACGCCGATCGCGGTGACGTCGACGGGGACGGGCTCGGTCACGAAGAGCGCGAGCGCGGCGAGGACGACGAGGAAGACAACGACGACGCCCGACGATATCGGTTCCACACCGGCGGATCGCGTCGGCGGCGCAAAATACTGTGGGGTTTCCGCGGTCGGCGTGGCCGGGGATGCTCCGCGGTCGGCGCGGTCGGGGACGATCCGCGGTCCGTGAGCCTAAAATTCGTCTTGCAGTTCCATCTCCGCGACGAGGTCGTAGGGCTCGGTCCCGGACCGAATGAGGTCGAGAATGCGGAAGGCGTCGGTCGGCGAGAGGAAGTGCCGGCAGACCGCCCGCCCCAGCGGCGTGGGATCGAAGCCATCGATGAACGACCACTGCAGGAGCTTCCCGACCGCGTGTTTGGTCGGGACGTCGCCGACCATCCGGTCGTTGAGCCGCTTCGCGTGCTTGCCCGCGACGACGACGTTCGCGAGCGTCTCCTCGGCCGCCGCGGTCTCGTCATAGCGCGTCAGCACGTCCTCCATCTCCCCCTTCAGGAGCTTGAACGCGACCTCGTCCTCGGTCATCTCCATCGAGTTGTGGTAGACGCAGTCGGGTTCGACCAGCAGGTAGACCTTCCCCTCGTCGTGGTAGTCCGGTCGGCCCGCGCGCCCCAGCATCTGCTCGAACTCCTGGACGGAGAGCCACTCGATGCCCATCGCCAGCGAGTCGAAGATCACCTGCGAGGCCGGGAAGTCGACGCCGGCGGCGAGCGCGGCGGTCGTGACCACCGCCGCGAGGTCCTGCTCGCCGAACTGCCGTTCGACGCGCTTGCGCCGACCGTAGTCCAGCCCCGCGTGATACGGCGCGGCGGCGTATTCCAGTTTCCGCGAGATCTCGTGACAGCGCCGCCGCGAGTTCGTGAAGACGATCGTCTGCCCGCGGTACCCCTTCGATGACTTCGAGTCGAACTCCCGTCTGACGAGTTTGTTGATGATGTCGGGCTTCTCGCGCCCGTCGGCGAACGTCACGTGCCGTTCGATCGGGACGGGGCGCTCCTCGAACTCGATGAGCGTCGCGCGGAGGCGTTCGGCCAGCGATTCGGGGTTACCGACCGTCGCCGAGAGATAGACGTACTGCGCGCCGTCGTAGTTGTCTCGACCCTTCGCCCGCTCCTCGTTGTAGTATTTCAGCCGGCTGATGAGCCCGTCGAGTCGGTGCCCGCGCTCCTCCTCTTTGAGCGTGTGGACCTCGTCGATGACGACGGTGGCGACGTCGCCGAGGTCCTTGCCGGTCCGCAGCGCGTGGTCGATGCCCTCGTAGGTGCCGACGACGACGTCCGCGTTCGGGTTGAAGCGGTTCCCGTCGTCGTTGATCCGCGAGGCCCCGACGCGGATCGTCACGTCGAGGACGTCGCCGTAGCGCTCCTCGAAGTCCTCGTGCTTCTGGTTCGCGAGCGCGACGAGCGGGACCAGAAAGAGCAGTTTGCCCTTCCCTTTCAGCGCCCGATCGATCCCGGCGAGCTCGCCGACGAGCGTCTTGCCGGTCGCCGTCGCGCTGACGACGAGCTGATCGCGGCCCTCGAAGAGGCCGTTCTCGGCCGACAGCGACTGGACGGGAAGCAGCGTGTCGAACCGCTCTTCGACCCGCCGCTGGAGTTCGGGGTGGAGATCGAGCGTCGACGTCCCGACGAGGTCGACCTCGTCGGTCGTCGCGCTGACGGTGTCGAACTTCGTGAGGTCGGGGTCGAGCCCGCCCGAGAGGAGACTCGAGATCCGATCGAGGTCCCGCGTCTCCAAGAGCAGCTCTTCGAGTCGGTCCTGCGCCGCGCCGGTGAGCCGTCCCGACGCCGAGAAGTCGAGTTCGCGCTCCAGTTCGCGCGTCGCGCAGTCGGGACAGATGTACTCGCGGTCGGTCTTGATGGCCGTCTCCTCGGTGATTGGCGAGTAGCGCCCGTCGGAGGCGCAGTAGCGGCACGTCCGGACGACGAGCGCCTCGAGCTGGTAGCCGTCGAGCATCTCTTGGATCTCGTCGCGGCGCGGCTTCGACGTCTGCTGAGAGATGCGGATCCGCGAGGCGCGGCGCGCGAGTTCGACGAACTGGCTCGGATCGCGGGGCTCCTCGGTCGATCCGCGCTTGATACGGAACTTCGCGGGGCGCGGCCCGGCGTCCGTCTCCTTCAGTTCGAGCACTGCGCGAACGACGCGCTCGCCGTCCCGCTCGACCACGACGAGGACGTCGTCGCCGGTCTCGTGCAGGAAGAGCGTGTCCGCGCGACCGACCTGTTGAGACACGCTCGGCGCTACGTCGAGGAGGTATTTCAGCGGTTCGTCTGCGGCTGGACTTAAGTCCCGCCCGCGACAACCCCCTGCTATGCGCGGAATCCGCATCGGTAGCGCGTTCGGTATCCCGATCAAACTCGATCTCACGTTCCTGCTCGTTCTCCCCCTGTTCGCGTGGCTCATCGGGGCCGACGTCGGACAGCTCGTCGTCGTGATCAACGACCTGTTCGGCTCGGCGATCGACGAGGTACCGCTGACGACCGGGTCGATGCAGTGGGTGCTCGGAGCCGCCGCGGCGATCGGGCTGTTCTTCTGCGTCCTGCTGCACGAGTTCGGCCACTCGCTCGTCGCGATGCGCTACGGCTACGAGATCGACTCGATCACGCTGTGGCTCTTCGGCGGCGTCGCGAGCTTCGCCGAGATGCCCGAGGACTGGCGCCAAGAGCTCACGATCGCCGTCGCCGGACCCGTCGTCAGCGTGGGACTCGGCGCCGTCTCCTACGTCGCGTTTCTGGCGCTTCCAACGTCGCTCGATCCGGTGAAGTTCGTCGTCGGCTACCTCGCGCTGACGAACGTCGTCCTCGCGGTGTTCAACATGCTCCCGGGCTTTCCGATGGACGGCGGACGGGTCCTCCGCGCGCTTCTCGCTCGGACGCGACCGCACGCCCGCGCGACGCAGATCGCCGCGGAGGTCGGCAAGGTGTTCGCGCTCCTGCTCGGCCTGTTCGGGCTGTTCGCCAACCTGTTTCTCGTCGCGCTCGCGTTCTTCATCTACATCGGAGCCTCCTCGGAGGCCCAACAGACCGTGATGAAGGCGGCCTTTCAGGGAGTCACCGTCAGAGACGTGATGACGCCTCGCGGTGACCTCGACGTCGTGACCGAGTCTACGAGCGTCGCGGAACTCCTCGAACGGATGTTCACAGAGCGGCACACGGGCTATCCCGTGATGCGCGGCGGTCGGCTCGTCGGGATGGTCACGCTCGACGACGCCCGGTCGGTCAAGGAGGTCGAACGCGACGCCTACCGCGTCGAGGACGTGATGTCCGACGACCTCACCACCATCTCCCCGGACGCCGACGCGATGTCGGCCATCGAACAGATGCAGAAGAACGGCGTCGGACGATTACCCGTCGTCGACGAGGCCGGCGAATTCGTCGGACTCATCTCCCGCTCGGACCTCGTCACGGCGTTCAACATCATCCAGTCTCGCGGGACGCTGTCGCTCGGCGGCCGAGAGCGGTCGAGCCTCCCGAACGCGCGATAGGATCCGCGGTCGCGGAGCGCTCACCACAGACGGCCGGTCCCCGCTATCGGTTGTCGGTCCCCGCTATCGGTTGTCGGTCCCGGTCGACGCGTCGGGTCCGTTCGATCCGCCCGCGTTCTCGCCGTCCGCGTTCTCGCCGTCGTCAGTGGAAAGCGCAACAGCCGTGTGTTCGCGGAGCCACCGCTCCGCGTCGGCGAGAACTCCCCCGTCGTCGCCGCTGAGCTTGAGGCGCGTTCGCCCGGCCTCGCGGTTCGGATAGCTCCCGACGCGGACGCCGAACCGGTCTGCGACCTCGCCCAGCGGGGCCGCGAGCGCGCCCTCCGGCTCCGGCGAGTAGAGGATCCGCGTCGCGACGTCGCCGCCGAACGACTCGGCGACGTTCCCGAAGACGGCCCTCATCTCCTCTGGAATACCCGGGAGGACGTACACGTTGTCGGCGACGCAGCCGGGGGCGAGCCCCTCGGGGTTCGGAATCGACGTCGCGCCGGCCGGCATCGACGCGTACCACTCCGGCCGCAGCTCGAAGTCGAGGTCGGGGTTCTCCTCGAAGATCCGATCGAGCGTCTCCCGCACGTCGGCTTCCGCGACCGGGTTGACGACGAGTTCCCTATCGAGCCCGGCCGCGACGCCCTCCATCGTCAGGTCGTCGGGCGTGCCGCCGAGGCCGCCGGTGACGATCACGGCGTCGAACTGCTCGGACCACGAGCGGATCGTCTCGGCGATGATCGGCTCCTCGTCGGGGACGACGAGGACGCGGACCACCTCGACGCCGCGCTCGGTGAGTTCCTTCGCCAGCCACGTCGCGTTCGTATTCTCGATATCGCCCGCGAGGAGTTCGTTCCCCACCGTGACGATCGCAGCGTTCATATCCGTTCGTGGGCGCGGAAGCGGCTTAAACACCGTCCCGTTCGGCCGAAGCGAACGCTCGGCGCCCCTCATATGAACGCGTCAGAGACCGAGACGAGCGAGTGGCTGGGTATGGAATATAGTAGCGTTTGCAACTGATTGCTCGTTCGATCGCACGCAGTCGTGCGATCAGATGAGCGAAGACTTGCAAACGCTACTATAGTAGCAGTTGCAAACGCTACTATATCCGTTGCAGACGCCGCGCTAGTCGTCGGCGTGCGATTCGTCGCGCGTGAACGTGACGCCGTCGATCTCGATAGCGTCGGGGACGCTGCTCGTATCGTGCGTGCCGACCGGTGGCAGGTTCACGTCCGCGGCGGCGGACGCATCGAGGTCTGTTTCGGCGTCGAGCGCGCTCATCTCACCATCGGCGTCCCGTGCGTCCTGATCGATGCGCATCGAACAGAACTCGACGCCACACATCGAACAGAAGCGCGCCTCTTTGTAGTTGTCACCGGGCAAGGTCTGATCGTGGTACGCTTTCGCTCGGTCCGGATCGAGCGCGAGATCGAACTGCCGCTGCCAGTCGAAGTCGTACCGCGCCTCTGAGAGCGCGTCGTCCCAGTCCCGAGCGCCCGGGAGGCCGGTCGCGACGTCCGCGGCGTGGGCCGCGATCCGATAGGCGGCGAGACCGTCCCGCACGTCCTCTTTGTCGGGCAGGCCGAGATGCTCTTTGGGAGTCACATAACACAGCATTGCGGCTCCGGCCCGACCCGCCTCGGCGGCCCCGATCGCGCTGGTGATGTGGTCGTAGCCGGGCGCGACGTCCGTCACGAGCGGGCCGAGCACGTAAAACGGCGCCCCGTCACAGACCGCTTGCTGACGCTCGACGTTGTCTCGGACCCGGTCCATCGGCACGTGCCCGGGTCCCTCGACCATCACCTGTACACCGTGGTCCCGAGCGGTTCGCGTGAGCTCCCCGAGCGTGTCGAGTTCGGCGAACTGGGCGTCGTCGCCGGCGTCGGCGAGGCAACCGGGGCGGAGGCCGTCCCCGAGTGAGAACGTTACGTCGTGCTCGGCGAAGATCTCACAGATCTCCTCGAATTGCGCATAGAGCGGGTTTTGCATCCCGTTTTCTTCGATCCACTGCGCCAGAATGGACCCTCCCCGGGAGACGATCCCGGTTTTTCGACCGTCCGTGAGCGGGAGGTGTTCCAGTAACACGCCGGCGTGGATCGTCATGTAATCCACGCCCTGTGCGGCCTGTTTCTCGATAGTTTCGAGCAACAGATCGTGGGTGAGATCGGCCGGACTGTCGACGCGTTTGATGGCCTCATAGAGGGGGACTGTCCCGATGGGAACCGGTGAGTGGGCGATATTCGCTTCGCGGATGGCATCGAGATTTCCGCCCGTCGAGAGGTCCATCACCGTGTCGGCGCCGTAGTGCACGGCAGTGTGGAGTTTCCGCAGTTCTTCTCGGATATTGCTGGTCGTTTCGCTGTTCCCGATGTTCGCGTTGACCTTCGTGGCGAACTCCCGACCGATACCCATCGGATCGAGCGACTCGTGCGCGTGATTGTTCGGAATGACAGCCTGCCCATCCGCGACCTGCCGACGGACGAACTCCGGGTCGCGGTTCTCTCGCTCCGCCACGCGCCGTATCGCGGGTGTCACTTCGCCGTTTCGTGCTCGCTGAAGCTGTGTTGCTGTCATCAATTACCCAGTTATATCACCAGATAATAAGTGTGGGTGGAGACAGCGAGTACTGTCTTCTTATGCGACACGACAGCGCGCCTGCGTGATCAGCGTCGCGCTCCGAGTTGACCGGGGCGCCTCCATTGTACGTGCGGATACGCCTCGCCTTCCGGTCTCGCCGCTCTGCACTTCGGTCGTCGGGAAAAAGGTCCGGGTGCGAGAATCGAACCCGCGTCTCAGCCTCCACAAGGCTGAAGGATAGTCCACTACCCTAACCCGGACACGCACCTTCAGCTACCCCCGTCGAAGGCAAATACGTTACGACTCTGCGACGGGGTGCGCCGGTTTGACACGGTTCGGTCAGCGATCGTCGAGCGGCACAGACCGATCTGCGGGTGTCGGGCGCTACGGTCACGGAACGCCGGACGCCGAGGTCGATGGCGCAGAAACGGCATCGGGACGCTTTTGCCGCCGACACCCCTACGAGACGCCAACCGTGGCCATCACGGACAAGGTCTACCTCAAGAACCACCGGCAGATCGTCTCCCAGATCGACGTGAACGTCCCGAAGGGCGCGTTCAAGGGGGCGACCATCGACGTCCTCTACTCCGGCGAGGGGCTCGCGAAGCTCGACGACGCCACCCGCGAGCGCCTGCTCGACTTCGCGCAGGACTTCCTCGACCCGAAGAATCCCGACGATCTCTACACGGGCTACCCCGAGCGGCAGTTCGTGCGGTACCTTCTGGAACTCCGCGCGCAGGGGCTCGGCCCGGACGCCATCGTCGACGTGATGAGTGACGAGTACATGCTGTATGCGTACCCCGGCGACATCCTCTCGTTTCTCGACAGCGCGGTCCGAACGCTGGAGGCGGCCGAGACGCTCGC
The DNA here is from genome assembly GCF_052545375.1 of Halobellus sp. GM3. Taxonomy (NCBI): domain Archaea; kingdom Methanobacteriati; phylum Methanobacteriota; class Halobacteria; order Halobacteriales; family Haloferacaceae; genus Halobellus; species Halobellus sp. GM3. The sequence continues at coordinate 117,718 of NZ_JBQWLT010000007.1, forward strand.
GGGCGTCGACGGCAACGAGGAGATGGAAGCGAAGATGCGGCGGGCGCGGAAGTCGCTCTCGCGATAACGATGGCGGCCGCACGGAGCCGACTCACCGATCGGCGAACTCGACGCCGGTTACCTCGAACCGCGCGCCGCCGGCCTTCCCCTCGTCAATGCGGAGCTCCCAGCCGTGGGCCCCGACGATCTGTGCGACGATACTCAAGCCGAACCCGCTCCCCGTCCGCGACGTGGAGTAGCCGGCTTCGAGCACGTCGCGCCGGATGTCTTCTGGAATCCCGGGACCGTCGTCCTCGACGTAGAACCCGGTGTCGAGCGCGTCCACGGTGACCCTCGGCTCGTCTCCGCCGTGTTCGACGGCGTTCCGAATCAGGTTCTCCAGCAACTGCTGGAGCCGGGATCGATCCGCTAACAGCATCCTCTGGGGAGGTGCCACAACCGTTGCGTCGCCCGTTTCCACGTTTCGCCAGCAGTCGGAGACGACAGACCGGAGTTCGACCGGTTCACAATCGAGAACCGCCTCTCGGTTGCGCGCGAGCGCCAGCAGTTCTTCGATCAGCGTTTGCATTCGGTCGTGCGCCCTGTCGACGGCGGGGAGGTGTTCGCTGTCGCAGTCCTCGATCGCGAGCTCCAGTCGCCCCCGAGCCACCTGCAGGGGATTCCTGAGGTCGTGAGAGAGCGCCCGGGTGAACTGATCGAGGCGCTCGTTCGTCTCCCGGAGCGTTCGTTCCCGCGCCTTCTGCTCTGAGATCTCTCGGGTGTTGACGACGTAATACCCCTCGGGAGTGGTGCTCGCCGAAGACACGGACTCGACCCAGCAGTACGTTCCGTCCGCCTTCCGGTGTCGATATTCGACCGATTCGACCGTCCCCTCCTCGCCGGAGACGACGGCCTGAAACGCGTCGGCCACCCGGGTTCGGTCCTCAGGGTGGAAGTAATCGGCCACTTGTTCGTGTACCAGATCCCCCTGTTCGAACCCGAAGACGTGCTCGATTGCGGGGCTCTCGAACTGGATGACGCCGTCCTCGTCGAGGACGGTGAGGAGGTTCGTCGAATGCAGCGGAATCGCCTCGAGAGAAACGCGTTCGCTGGGTGTGGTGGGAGACGGCGGACCGTTCACGTCGTCTACCATAGGAAGTGCTCAGATCGGTCGTATTTGATACCATCGCCCGAACCGACGGGCCCGCACGATGAACGGATCTGACGGAAGGTCCGCGAGTGCGTATTCACCCACCGTTCCCGACGCGGCCGACGACCTCGACGCACCTCAACCGAGCCGAAACGACGGCTCGTCCGCCTCCTCGGCGTCGAGGTCTTCGAGGTGGATGACCTCTTCGTCCTCGGTTTCGAGCTGTTCGCGGAGGTGGTTCACGTACTGTTTGTGCTCTTCGAGCTGCTCGCGGAGGTGGTCGGCCTCTAACTCGAGACGCTCGTGCTCGCGGATGAAGCTCTTGGGGACTTCGACCGTCGGCGGGAAGCGCTCGCCGTCCCCGCCGTTGCGTACCTGTTCGAGTTCGTGCTCGGGGACGACCTGCACTTGGCCGTCGTGGGCAACGAGCGTGTCGACGTAGTCGCGGAAGACCGCCGACAGCGAGATGTCGCGCTCCTCGGCGATCTCGCGGAGCGTCTCGAAGGCGTCTTCGTTGACGCGAAACGAGATGGTCTTGTTCTTGTTGCCCATTGTCTCGCTCACACGTCGTTCGCCGACGTACTTAACGCTTCGTCAGACGCTACCGAGGTTCGGCTCGAGCGTCGTTCGAAAAAAGCGACGGAAGAGGGAGAGACGGGCCGAGACGGCGGACTACTGTTCGGGCTGCAGGTCGGCCGCCCCGTCGCCCTCGTCGTCGATCACGTCCTCGTCACCGGACTCGCCCTCGTCGTCGCTCACGCCACCGTCGAGGCCGAGTTCGTCGCTGTCGGACTCATCGAGACTCTCGAGCGCCGACACCGCCGACTGCTTGTAGCGGTCGATCGGGAGGTCGTACTCCTCGCGGGCCATCCGCGCGTACTCGTTGCCCTCCTGCTCGAACGCCCCGATGCGATCGAGGGTCCGCTCTGCGGTCTCGACGACCCACCGATCCCGAGTCGCGGCGTCGACGACTTGGATCGACTCCGGCCTGACCGAGACGTTGACCGACCCGTCGTCGGTCTCGTACGTCCGCGGCTTGCCGACGACGGCGACGTACGCCGGCGCTTCGAGTTCGCGAAGCGTGCTCGCGGCCTCGGGCTGGTACTGGCCGGCGTAGACGAAGAACGTTCCCGTGGGGTCGACGATGCGCCCGCGCCAGTACTCGTTGTCCTCGCCCACGTCGTCTTTCTCGGTCAGCGTGCCGACGAAGAAGACGCGGTTCGCCTTCTCCCCCGTCGGGAGCAGGAGATACACCGGCGCGCGGTCGTCGTCGGACTCTTTGAAGGTGAAGGCGGCGTCGTTGAACTCGTCTGCGAACACACGTCGTGCGACTTCTCGGGACGGAATCTCGTTTGCGCTCATCTCAGATCGACCTCGCTTTGATCAGCACCGCTTCCGGATCCGCCGGCTCGGCGAGTCGCTCCACGTCGTCGGCGAGGACGTACCGACCGAGTTCGGGGCCCGAAACCCGGTAGTACCGGCCGATGAGGTCCTCGCGCATCTCCTCGACGACGACCGTCGTGTCGAGGGCGTCCATCGCCATCTGCTGGGCCTCGTCGAGTTCGATCCCGGTGAGCGCTTCGGTCATCTCGCGGCCGAAGATCACCTCGTGGACCTCCGCGCCGTCGTCGAGGACGCCCTTGATCCGCAGGTCGAACTCGCCGTCGACGTCGCCGTGCTCAGAGCAGCGGCCGTTCTGGAGGACGCGCGTGCAGCCCTCCTCGGGGCAGCGCTTGATCAGTCCGCTCCCGGACTGGATGTCGACGAGCGCGCCCTCGACAGTGACGGCGTCGTCGCCGACCTCGATGTCCTCGTCGAGTTCTTCGATGGACGTCGTCTTGTTGAGCTTCACCGAGAAGTTACCCTGGTACTCGTCGGTGACGACGTTTCCGAGGCGGTAGACCGCGCCCTCCTCGAGTTCCGGCAGGTCTGAGGTCTCGAAGGCGACGAACTTCGTGCGGCCCGACTCGTCGCCGAGCAGCCCCACCTGCGCGATGGAGTCGCTCCGGGGCTCCCAGAGTTCGACGACCTTCGCGGTCACGTCGATCCACTGCTCGTCCTCGTCGATGTCGGCGAGGCGGACCTCGTCGTTGCCGCCGCGTCCGATCTCCTCGCGGTCGAGGCCGGCCTCGTCGAGGTAGCTGTTGATCACCGATCGACGCGCCTCCTCGACCGGGACCCGGTACTCGTCGACGAGGTTCCGCAGTCGCTCTTCGACGTCGTCGTCGTCCACGTCGAGGTGCTCCGAGAACTGTTCGGCTATCTCCGCTGCGTGTGTTCGCAGGTCTGACATAGTTTCACTCGCCTCCACCTTGTTTTCCGTTGGGAGGCACAGGGCAGTTGGTTCCCGATGAGTAATAAAGTGTCGTAACCGGGGTGAAAGTGAAACGTCGGGGCGCCCGAGTAGTCCATACCGCCGCATTCCACCACACAACCGCCACGCCGCCGCATTCCACCGCGCCGCCGCACATCCGCCCTCGCCACCAACGGACCTATACCGGTCGCGACCCCATCTCCCGGCGATGAACGACCGCCTCGAACGGCTCTTCCGGCGTCAGTTCCGGGAGGCCGGCCGCCAGTACGCACGCGTCAGAGACGCCTACCGGGCGGGGCGGGACGGGTCCGATCGTGCTGCGGGGAGCGGAGACGAGGGGGCAGCGGAGAACGGGGGCAGCCACGCGGTCCCGGACTCGATCCCACGCGACGGCGCGGGGAACGTCCGAATCGTCTGTCGACGCGATGCCGAGCGCCGCGCCGCCGCCGTCGACGACGCCCGTCCGGCGTGCTTCGAGGCGGGCCACCCGGACTGTGAGGGCTGTGTCGAGGACCTCCGAGACGGCATTGTGGAGACGTGGTGATGCCGACGGAGTCCCTTCCCGTCGTCGCCGTCGTGCTCGCGGGCGGCACCGGCTCGCGACTGTACCCCGCCAGCCGCTCGGACCGCCCGAAGCAGTTCCTCTCGCTGGCTGGTGGGGCGCGCGCCGAGGCCGATGCCGACGCCGATGACGACACCGATGCCAACTCCGATGACGACACCGATGCCGACTCGGGCGCGTCGCTCCTCGAACGGACCGTCTCCCGCGCCCGCGCTGTCGCCGACGAGGTCGTGGTCATCACCCGCGAATCGTACGCCGAGGGCGTCAGGTCCCGCGTCCCCGATGCGGCGGTTCTCGTCGAACCCGCCGGACGCGATACCGGGCCGGCGCTCCTCTACGCGACACACCGGATCGGTCGGCGGTACGACGACTGCGTCGTCCTCGCGCTGCCCAGCGATCACCTCGTCGGCGAGGGGTTCGCCGAGGCCGTCGGCCGCGGCACCGACGTCGCCGCCGCGGTGGACCGACTCGTCACCTTCGGCGTCGAGCCCACGCGGCCCGAGACCGGATACGGGTACATCGAGCCCGCGGATCCGGACGGGGACGTCGGCCCGGACGGAGACACCGACTGGCTGCCCGTCGCGTCGTTCCACGAGAAGCCCGACGCCGAGACCGCCGAGGCGTACGTCGAGACGGGATACTACTGGAACGCCGGCCTCTTCGCCTTCCGGCCGGCGGTCTTTCTCGACGCCGCGTCGTCGTCGCCGCTCTCGCCACTGCTCGACGCGCTCCGGTCGGCGGAGAGCGGCGGACCGACCGGGGAAAGCGGACGTACCGAGGGGAACGGATCGATCCCGGAGGGCGAATCGGCCGCGGCCGCGGCGTTCAGATCGACTGACGCCGTGAGCGTCGACTACGCGATCTTCGAGACGTCGGAGGAGGTCGCGGTCGTTCCGGTCTCGTTCCCGTGGGACGACATCGGATCGTGGGACGCGCTGGAACGCGCCGCCGACTTCGACGCGGCAGCGGGTGTCGATGCCGACGACGCTGAGAACGTCGCGGTCGGCGACGTGACCGTTCGAACGCTCGACGCCGCCGACAACGTCGTGGCCGGCGACGGCGCACACGTCTCGCTCGTCGGCGTCTCCGATCTCGCCGTCGTCAGCTGGGACGATCGCGTGCTGGTCGTCCCGAAAGACCGCGCCCAAGACGTCAAATCCCTCGTTCGGTCACTGGAAGACCGCGGCGAGTTCTGAACTACTCCGCGGAGCGTCGCACCTGCACGCGCCCGCTGGCGGTCACGCCCACGAGCAGCGGCTCTCGGACCTCCCGCCCCTGAACCGCGTCACCGGCGGCGTCGGAGACCGACTTCATCAGCTCCGGGGCGGTCCGGTTCGCCTTCACGCCGGCCGCGTCGCACGCGTCGTACACCTGCTTCGGCACGTCGTAGAGGTCGGTCCCCTCCTCGACGGAGACCTGTACCGGCGCGGCCAGCGCCTCGGCGAAGGCGACGGTCTCGCGGGCCTTCTCGACGTTCCGTCGGGCGCTCGATTCGACGCTTGAGACGTTCGCCCGCGAGGTCCCCAACATCGAGGCGATCCGGGACTGCCGGAGGCCTCGTTCGCGCAGCGCCAGCACCTCCGCCTGCCGACGCGTCAGCACGCTCTCGTCGGGGTCGAATCCGGTCTCCGAGAGCACCGCGTCGACGTCGATCTCCGCATCGGCGTCGGCATCGCCGTCGACCGGTGCCGTCGACGCCGATTTCGATGCTGACGACGACGCTGACGACCCCCCCGACGACCCCTCGTCATTGACGTCCGACTCGTCGGCGTCGTCGACCGCCCCGCGTTCGTCGCCGTCTCGGTCGGCCTCGTCCATATGGGCTCGTCGACGGCCACCCGCAAAAAGCCTACAGAAGCGCGGCCTCGTCCGGAGGGGAAGCAGTCGATCGTCGACACCGCCGAATATCGCGGGACAAAAAGCGAACCCACCGAAAAACGCCCACCAGCAGTATGACTGTCCGTACCGCCTCGAACCGCCGCTCGCGCGTCGTTACCCGCCCCAGAAGTTGTCGCGGCTGCCGAGCGCCGTCGGTCGTCCCGGCCCGGTGTCGTCGCGACTGTCCGCGTCCTCGGTGTCGTCAGCGCTCGCGTCCGCGCCTCCGTCCTCGCTCGCGTCCTCTTCGGCGTCGCCCTCGCCGTCGAGGGGCAGCCGTTCGACGACCTTCTTCGCGGTCGCGTGGTTCGACTTCACGCGGTCGATTCGGACGACAGCGCGCGCCTCCGGCAGGAGGCCGTCGACGAGCACGATGAACCCGTCGTCCGTCCGGCCGACGCCCGCTCCGCTCTCGTGGATGTCGTCGACGTCGACGACGATCTCCTCGCCGGGCTTGACGGGTTGGGCCTTCAGGTCGCGGATGGGCTGCTCGTAGTTGTTACACCACTCCGCGCCGCCGCGGTCGCCGTAGTACTGACACCCCATCCCATCGATTCGCTCCGAATACCGGGGGCAGTCGTCGGCCAGCGGACAGTCAGACATAGCAAACTGTAGTTCGCGGCCTGTCTAAACGCTTGCGGGTTCGTGGATCGATCTCCCGTGTCAGCGCGTGTTCGCCGCCACCCGCAACGCTTTCGGGCGTCTCGAACCGACCCCGACTATGACCCGCCGCGTCCCCGAGTTCGCCGTCCTTATCGGCGTCTTCCTCGGGGTCTCCGTCGTCGTCACGGGAATCACCCTCGGCTGGAGCCTGTACGACACCGTCGTCGTCGCCGCGCTCGTCTCGTACCCCTTCGTCGGCTTCGGCGTCGTCCGCGACGACGACCCCGCGGCGACGATCCGACCGCGCTGGGTACTCGCCGCGGGCGGGACCGTCGCGGGACTCGGGGCGCTCTCCGTGCTTCTCGACCGGCCCGCGCTCGCCCCCGAAACGCCGCTCGTCGCGTGGCTGGTCGGGCTCGTGCTCTTTGCCCCGCCCGCGGCCTACGCCGTCCGGTACGGGGCAGACGTCAATCCGTTGTCGCCGGAGACGACCGTCCTCGTCGGTGCCGCCGTCGGTCTCGCGCTCGCCGTCGCCGGACTGCTCGTAGACAGTCCGCTCACGGGCGTCGCCGCCGGCGCCGTCTCGGGACTCGGCGCCGCGCTCTACGGGACCGCGCGCGGCGTCGACCCCGACGCCCGAACGAAGCGGCTCGCCGCGTCGGGCGGCGGGCTGATCGGCCTCGGAATCGTCGCCATCGGCGTCGTTCGCGGTGGCGCGCTCGGCGAGTGGCTGCTGGTGGGCGCGGCGGCCGCGCTCGTTCCGAGTCTCTATGCGGCGCTGACGGCAGAGTCGGGGCGGAAGCGAGCGAGTCGGCGCGGGGGGAACTGACGCGTAGCGAGCGGGAGTCCTCCCGCTCACGGTCGGCCGCTCGCACGCGACGCGCGATCGAGAACGGAGCAAGCACGTCCGCTATGCCAGCCGTTACAAGCGCATCCGCTACGCCAGCGGCGTCCGCTCGACGACTGTGCCGTCGGCCGTCGGATACTGCTCGACGATCTCGCCCTCGGCGACGTCGCCCGCCTCGATCATCTCCTCTAAGAGCCACCACGCGACCTCGACGTGGTTCGATTTGACCGTGTAGAACTCCTCGGCGACGCCGAGCGCGTCCAGCTCCTCGGGCTGGATCCACGTCTTCCCGTAGACGAGCGTCCCGTCGTCGGTGACCTCGTCGAACGGCCGGCGGATCGAGCGTGCCATCCGTTTGAGCCGGTTGCGGTGCTGGGCGGCGTCTTTGAACACCGACGTACAGAAGTACACGCGCTCGTGGTCGCCCATCGAGTCGAGAATCTCCTCTTTCGATCCGTCGACCGCGGACATGTGGCCCTCTTGGAGTTCGTACCCCGCCTCCTGCATCCGGCGGTAGTTGCCGTCGCTCATCTCGAACTCGTTGACGTTGCAGAAGTCCGCGGCGCCCTCGTCGAGGAACTCGAGGAACTCCGATTCCGCCCGGATCCCGGGGATCTCGAACGCGGGCGTGAGCCCCTCCTCGCGGGCGACGTAGAGGATCTCCTCCCACTCGGTGCCGTGGAGGTCGCCCCACAGCTCGTACGGCGGGTGGAACCGGATCTCGTCGAGGCCGGCTTCCGAGAGCCGTCGCATGTTCTCTCTCCCCCCCGTGATCCCGGTGTAGAGGTGCGTGTGGTGGTCCTCGCCGAACTCGTCTTTCAGAAGCGAGAGGTACCGACAGGTCTTCTCCATCGCCTCCTGGGGCTCTCCGCCCGTGATCGAGGTCCCGAGGGCGTCCATCCGCCGCGCCTCCTCGATGACGTCGGCGTCGGATTCGACGAGGCGCTCGTTCGCGTAGACGTCGGTGACGTTCTTGCGGTTCTCGCCGAGCGGGCAGTAAAAGCAGTCGCGCTGGTCGCAGTAGCCGTAGACGAAAAGCACCATCTTGCCGCCTTTCGCGCACTGCTCACAGCCCTTCGAGATCATTCGTTCTCCTACGGTACCGTCCCGAGACTCAAAAGTCGTGCTACTTGGACCGACGCCGATCGGTCGACCGTCTCCCGGGGCGGCCGGGCGCCCGTTTTTGGCGGCTTCTGAGTCCTGTCTCCTCCTGTCCGCGGCCGCGAGCGTCCCGAAAACAAATATACTCCGGCGGCGAAGGTCCCACAGATGCTGTTGGTCCTCTGTGTCGACCTCGACGACGACCTCGGCCGCAAGACCGGGCTGGACACGCCGGTCGTCGGCCGCGACGCCGTCGAGACCGCGGCTGTCGAACTCGCGACGGCCGACCCAGAGGACTCCGACGTCAACGTGCTGTTTCAGGGGATCCACGAGTACGACGACCTCAGCGCGGACCCCGGCGTCGAGGAGGACGTCGAGGTGGCTGCCGTCACCGGCACGCAGGGCGGCGACGTGAAGGCCAACCGGGCGATCGGCGAGGAGATCGACCGCGTGCTCGCCGGGCTGTCGACCGGCGAGAACGTCAGCTCGATCGTCATCACCGACGGGGCGCAGGACGAGTCGGTCCTGCCGATCGTCCGCTCGCGCGTCCCCATCGACAGCGTCCGCCGCGTCGTGGTCCGGCAGGCCCAGGACCTCGAATCGATCTACTACACGATGAAGCAGGTCCTCGCCGACCCGGAGACCCGCGGGACGATCTTGGTGCCGCTCGGCATCCTGCTTCTCATCTACCCGTTCGTCACGATCGCCAGCTTCTTCGACATCCCCGGCGCGGTCGTGCTGGGCGTCATCTCCGCGCTCTTGGGTCTCTACACGCTCTTTCGGGGACTCGGACTGGAGGACGCCGTCGACGACACGGCCGCCCGCGTCCGCGATGTCCTCTATGAGGGCCGCGTGACGCTCATCACCTACGTCGCCGCCGCCGCGCTGCTCGTCGTGGGCGGATTCAGGGGCTACGCGCTCGTCGAGACGCTCCGTGCGAGCCCGGCCGAGACGACGCCCCCGCTGGTCTTGGCCGCCCTCGTCCACGGCGCGGTCCAGTGGTTCGCCGCCGCCGGCGTCACGTCCAGCCTCGGGCAGGTGACCGACGAGTATCTGGCCGACCGGTTCAAGTGGCGCTATCTGAACGCCCCGTTCTACGTCGTCGCCATCGCCGTCGTCCTCTACGTCGTCTCGGGGTTCTTCCTGCCGCCGGGGATCGCGGGCGTCGAGTCGTTCTCGATGACCCAACTGGCGGTCGGCCTCACGGCGGGCACGCTCCTCGGCGTGTTCAGCACGCTCGCGTTCGCGATCGCGGAGTCGCGGTTCCCGACCGCCGCGGAAGCGACGCAAGGATAGCGTAGACCGCTCGCGGAAGGGCCGATCGAGAACCGAAGACGGGCTATCGCTCGCGGACGACGACGAATTCCGCGAGGTCCTGCAGGTAGCCGAGCGGTTCGCTCTCGTCGACGTCCGACGACGCGAGGGCCTCGAGCGCCCGGTCGGACTGCTCGTGGGCCCGCCCGTTGGCCTCCTCGGCCGACAGCTCGGTGACTTGGACCAGCGACGGCCGGTCCATCTCGGCGTCCTGCCCGGTCGGCTTGCCGAGTTCCGCCGCGTCGGCGGTCGCGTCGAGCACGTCGTCGCGGATCTGAAACGCCACGCCGACGCGCTCGGCGTACTCGCCGAACGCCTCGATGGTGAAGGGGTCCGCGTCGGCGGCCACGGCACCGAGTTCGGCCGCCGCCCGGAACAGCGCGCCGGTCTTCCGGCGGGCGAGCTCGACGTACTCGCGCTCGTCGGTCGGTCGAGCGACCAGTTCCGTCGCCTCGCCCTCGCCGAGTTCGACCATCGACTCCGCGACGATCTGGGTGGCGTGATCGTTCCGAGAGAGGAGCGCGAACGCCTCGCCGAGCAGCCCGTCCGAGGCGATGATCGCGGGGCCGTAGCCGTACGCTGCCCACGCGCTCGCCGTTCCGCGCCGGACGTCCGAGCGGTCGATGATATCGTCGATGACCAGCGAGGCGTTGTGAACGAGCTCGATCGCGACGGCGAAGTCGACAGCGTCCGCGGGGTCGCCGCCGCAGGCCTCACAGGCGAGGACCGTTACCGCGGGCCGAACGCGCTTTCCGCCCGCCAGCGCGACGTGGGCGACCTCGTCGGATAGCTCCGGAGGATCGATCGCCTCGATAACCTCTTCGAGGCGCGTTTCGACCATCGATACCCGACGCTCCAGATACTCCATTACCCGGTTCTCCGGATGGGACGGCAAAAGAGGTTCCGAAACCGAGGCTTCGAACGCGCCGACTGCGCGGGCCGGAGCGGGCGGTTAGTCCGTTCCGTCGGCGTCGGAACCGCGCCGATGGGCTTCCGCGTCGCCTTCGGACGGCCCTTCGAGGCCGCTTCGACCGGCTGCGGTATCGGCGGATTCCGCGTCGTCGGTGTCCGCCCCCTCGGGCAACGAGATGAGGTTCTCGCGGCCGAGCCGGAGCTTTTCGACCCGGCCCTCGTCGGCCATCGCCGACAGCAGCTGCGAGACCTTCGCGTCGGACCACCCGGTCTCGTCGACGATCGTCGCCTGCTTCATCCGCCCGCCGTTTCGACCCAGCAGGTGTTCGACGCGCTCCTCGTCGGAGAGCAGCGAGAGGTCGACGTCCGCGGCCGTCTGATCGGCGGGCGCTTCGTCACCGGAGCCCGCCGATCCGGCGGCGCCGTCTGCGCCCGCAGTCACGGAAACTGATCCGCCGGCGCCCGACGCGTCCACCGTCCCCGTTCCGGCGTCGGGGGCGGTTGCCTCCGATCCGGCGGCCCCGTTCGCCCCCGAGAACTCCTCACCACCGTTCTCGCGCGCCTCGGCGGCCGGTCCGTCGACCGCCGGGCCGCCGGGGTCCTCGGGTGAGGACGGCACCGAGTCCCAGCCGCCGTCGCCGCGGCGCCGGAACCACCACGCGCCGGACAGGAGCGCGAGGACGACGATCCCGCCGCCCGCGAGGAGGCCGATCGGCAACTGATCGGCCGGCCCGACGGTTGTGTAGGTGATCCGCAGTTCGCTGTCGCCCTCGAAGTCGGAGGGCTGTGCGAGGACGACCGCACTCTCACGCTGCTGGACGGGGATGCTCGTCCCCGTCACCGTGTAGCCGTCCGGCGGGTGGATGGCGATCTCCTGATCGGCGTCGAAGATCGACAGCCACGTCCGCTGTTCGTCGCTCTCGGCCGTCGGGAGCCTGAACACGTCGTCGAGGACGAGCGTCTCGTTGCCGCCCGCGCGGAGGAAGTTCGTCCAGCGGAACGAGAGCGCGAGCGTCCCGCGGTCGCCGGACTCCGAGACTGAACTGTGATACGCCACGTCCTCGATGGCCATCGACCGACCGGTCGCATCGCTCGCACGCTGCATCAGCGACTCGAAGAGCCGCACGTCGGGCCCCGCGTCGCCCTCGCCGTCTTCGTACTGCGCCGCGAGGGATCTGAACGCGCGCGTCTCGTTCTGCGATTCCAGCGAGTAGCGCGTCTGGACGCGCCACTCCGCGCTCCGATCGGGGCGTAGAGCGATCCTGACCGTAGTCCGGGGCCCTTCGTCGTCCCCGTCGTCCAACTGCGGATAGGCGGCCGAGTCGGTCAGCGCGTCGGAGACGCCGGCGCCCGGGTCGACAGCGAACGCCGAGGCTGGCACGACAGCGACGACGACGAGGAGGAGGGCAAACCCCAGCGCGGGCGTCCGCATTTGACGTGCAGTGCACGTGGAACGCTCAAAACGCTTTCCATCGGACCGGCTCACTGCGGGAGGCGACAATGACGTCGTTTTTAGTAACGCGCCGGCGTAGGCCAGTCGTATGCGTGCCGTTCCGATCGCAGTCGCCCTCCTCTTGATCCTCTCTTCGGTCGCCGGCGTCGTCCCGGCGCTCGGGGACACCGACACCGGCGGGAGCGCTGACACGCTCGCGTCGGAGACTCCGCCGGCGCTGGGACCGTCGGTTCCGGCGGGTCAGCTATCGACCGCGACCACGACGCCACCGGCGCAGGTGTCGGGACCGGACGGCGGTGAGACGCCGATCCACGTCCTCGGCATTCCGTCCGAGGAGGCCACCCGAAGCACGCTCGAAACCGAGTACGTCGAACTCGGGAGCGGTCTCTCCTTCGCCACCTCGACGGCCGACGTCCACCTGTCGACGGGGGCCGTGGTCGAGCGGGTCGAATCCGCGGAGTCCCCGGAAGCGCGCCAGCAGTTCCTGTTACAGGAAGTCAGCGCCGTCGAACAGCGGCTCGTCACGCTCCGCTCACAGCAGCGGCAGGTCGTCGAGGCGTACGGCGCCGGGGAGTTGCCGCCCCGACGGCTTCTCTACGAACTCGCACTGATCGACGCCGAGGCGAGGGACCTCGATGCGCGCCGCGAACAGCTCCAGTCGCTCGCGGACTCGACGCCGGAGTTCAGCATCTCGTCGTCCCGGTTCGGCAACATCGAACTCGAACTGAACACGCTCACGGGACCGGTGCGCGGGCACGCGGCGGCGGTCCTCCGCGGCGAGGCCGCCTCGGGGCGGTTCTTCGTTCAATCGGGCCCCGACAGCGTCACGCTGAGCGTCATCCGCGATGGGACGTACGTCCGCGAAACGTACCGCGGGACCCTCCGCGAGGGGAGCGGCGACTCGTTCTCGCTGGGCGACGCGGTGAACGCGACCGAGCAGGCGTACCCGACGATCGCGGCCCAGCGCCTCCGCGACGACACGCTCGGGAACCCCGACAGCGACAGCACGCGGGTGACCATCGAACACGAGCGCGGCCGGCTGGTCTCGTTCGTCGACAGCGGGAGCGCCCGCGTGTTCAAAGAGTTCCAGTACCGCCCGATCGATCAGGTGGCGACGCGCTCGCCGACCTCGGCGGTCAAAGACGGCCTCGAGCTGACCGCGCACCGGACCTACCCCGGCGGCCCCGTGCGCCTGCAGCTCAACAGCACCGCGACCGACGAGCCCGTCGACGCGCAGATCACCGTCGGCCCCGCCGGCGGCCGGAGTTCGGTCGTCGGGCGGACGGGACCGGACGGGTCGCTGTGGACGGTCGCCCCGAACGGCACCTACCAGGTGACCGCGATCGACGGCAGTTCGGTCGTTCTCCTCTCGGTCGATCCGACGCCGACTCCGTATGTCTACGGTAACATCAACGACAGTACGGGATCGAGCGGCGAGGGGACGGCGACGCCGACCGCGTGAGGCCGACTCGGCGCTGAGCGGTCGCAGTTCGAGACTGGACCGCGAGTCCGTCGGCGGCGAGCGTTTTTCCCCGATGACGGACCAGACGCCACGTGACAGCGCGCGCGACAGCACCCGTGATCGGTGTGGTACTGCTGCTCTTCGTCGGCGTCGCCCTCGGCGGCGTCGTCGCCGCCGGCGCGGAGGCCGTACAGGCGGCCGCGGGCGACGAACGGCTCGCGGGCGGCCCGGACCGCGGTGGGGGGTCGGGATCGGTCGCACTGTCGCTCCGGCTCGACGGCCGGACGGTCTCTCTCACGCACGAGGCGGGCCCGACGCTTCGGATGGCCGACGTTCGACTCGCCGTCGCGATCGACGGGGAGTCGCTCCGTCACCAGCCGCCGGTCCCGTTCTTCGCGGCGCGGGGGTTCCGCGGCGGGCCGACGGGGCCGTTCAACGTCGCGGGCGACGGGCGTTGGTCGGTCGGCGAGACCGGGTCGTTCCGGCTCGCGGCGACGAACGACCCGCAACTGTCCCCCGGGAGTGTCGTCTCCGTCACCGTCTCCGTCGAGGGGCGCCGCGTCGGCCGGGTGAGCGGGACCCTCGACTGACTGGGTATATTACGCGAGAAGAATCGGGCGTCACTCGTCCGCTCCGCGTCGGGCGCCACTCGTCCGGTTCGGATCGCCGAACTCAGTCGCCGCTCTCGTCTGACGCTTCCTCGGGAACGCGCGCGATGGTCGTGATCGCCCGCGGGCTCCACGGGTAGGCCTGCTGGATGTGGTGTTCGATGTCGACGAAGCCGGCCTCCTCGAACATCCGCTGGGCCTCCGTCTCGTCGTAGAAGAGCATAATCGCGTCCGCGAGGTGCTGGAAGACGCGGTTGTTCGGGTAGTCCGGCCCGACGACGAGGACGCGGCCGCCCGGTTCGACGACCCGGCGGAACTCCCGGAGCGCTTCGACCGGGTTCGGCCAGTACTCGATCGACCCCGACGACCAGACGACGTCGAAGGCGTCCTCGCGGAAGGGGAGCCGCTCGGCGTCGCCGCGGTAGAACCGGACGCGGTCGTTCGGGCCGAACTTCGCGAACGCCTTCTGCAGTTGGTGTCGGCTCTGGTCGAGCCCGTGAACGTCGTCGGTGTAGCGGAGCAGTCCCTCGGTGGCGAATCCGGTGCCGCAGCCGACGTCGAGGACGCGCTCGTCGGCCTCGATGGCGAGCCACTCCAGCGCCGCGTCGCGCATCTCCTCGTTCCAGATGAAGGGGTTGATCCGGTCGTAGACCTTCGAGAGGTACTTGTAGAACAGGCGCGCGTTGGCCTTGTCTTCGAGGACACCCATCGCGTCGCCGTTGGACCGGGTGATGCATAACGGTGCGGATCCGACGCGGCAGCGCCCCGGTTCCCGAGGGTGTTTCGCAAACACCTTATACGGCGTTGCGCAACGTTTCGGTGATACGAGTATGCCGAGACCAGAGGTTCTCGAACGGATCAAGGCGGCTGAGTCCGAGGCCGACGACATCGTCAGCGAGGCCGAGGAAGATCGCGACGAGCGAATCGAGGCGGCCCGTCGCGAGGCCGAGGAGATCCGCAGCGAGGCAGAACAAGCGGCCGACGAGTACGCAGCGGAGCGGCTCGCCGAGGCCCGCAAGGAGATCGAGGAGGAGCGCGAAGCGCGCCTGGAGGAGGGTCGAGAGGCGCGAAAGAAACTGGTCGCGTCGGCCGAGGAGAACACGGAGGAGGCGATCGAGTACGCGATCAGTCAGTTCGAGGAGGCGGTACATGCTCAGACCTGAGCAGATGAGCAAGGTCTCGGTGACGGGATCGAAGGCAGTGATGGACGAGGTCATCGAGACCGCCCACGACCTGCACCTCCTGCACGTCACCGAGTACGACGGCTCGTGGGACGGCTTCGAACCGGGGAGCCCCGTCGAGGGGGCCGAGGAGTCCTCGGACCGACTCGTCACGGTCCGCTCGCTCGAGAGCATCCTCGACGTCGACGCCGACGACGCCGGGCCGACCCGCATCGTCACCGACGACGCCCTCGACGCGGAACTCGAGGAGATCCGCACGCGAGTCAACGAGCTCGACGACCGCCGGGCGGACCTCCGACAGGAGATCAGAGAGGTCGAGGACCGACTCGACGCGCTCGATCCGTTCGTCGACCTCGGGATCGATCTCGACCTCTTGGGCGGCTACGACACGCTGCAGGTCGCCGTCGGTAGCGGCGACCGCGACGCGATCGAGCGCGCCACCATCGACGCCGAGGACCTGCGCTCCCACGAGATATTCGCCGGGGACGGCGTCCTCGCCGTCTTCGCGTACCCGACGTCCGGCGCCGACGACTCGGCGCTCACCGACGCGCTCGTCGGCGCCGACTTCGCGTCCGTCGAGGTCCCGGACGCTGACGGGAGCCCAGAGTCGTACGTCCGAGAGCTCGAACACGAGAAACAGCAGCTCGAATCGAAGCTCTCGACCGTCGAGAACGAACTCGAAGCCGAGAAGCGAGACGCCGCCGGCTTCCTCCTCGCCGCCGAGGAGAAGCTCTCGATCGACGTCCAGAAGACCGAGGCGCCGCTGTCCTTCGCGACGACCGAGAACGCGTTCGTCGCCGAGGGGTGGATCCCTGCCGAACGGTACACCGAGTTCAAGGGCGCGATCAAAGACGCCGTCGGCGAGCGCGTCGACGTCGAAGAGATCGAGCGCGCGACGTTCTCGCGGGACGGCAGCGACAACGTGCGCGAGGAGTACCCCGCCGCCGGCGCTGGCGGGGCAGCGGCCGCTGACGGCGGCTCCGACGTCGCGGCCCGCGCCGACGGCGGCAGCCCGGTCGTGATGAGCGACGACGAGCCGCCGACGGTACAGGACAACCCGGGCGCGGTCAAGCCCTTCGAGATCCTCGTGCAGGCGGTCAATCGCCCGAGCTACTACGAGTTCGACCCGACGATCATCCTCTTTCTCACGTTCCCGGCATTCTTCGGGTTCATGATCGGCGACTTCGGGTACGGAGTCATCTACACGGCGATCGGTTACTACCTCTACACGAACTTCGCGGACCGTCCGGCGTTCCGGAGTATGGGCGGCGTGACGATCGCCGCGGGGATCTTCACGGTCATCTTCGGAATCCTCTACGGCGAGATATTTGGACTCCACTCGATCTCGACGTACTTCTGGGAGGGAATGCTCGGGTGGTCACACCCGCCCATCGAGAAGGGGCTCTCGCCCGCCGGCGTCGACTGGGCCCGCGGGTGGCTCGTCGTGAGCGTCCTGATCGGCATCTTCCATCTCAACGTGGCGTGGATCTTCGGCTTCGTCGAGGACTTCCAGCTTCACGACCTCAAGCACGCGGTCTACGAGAACGGCTCGTGGCTGCTGATGATGAACGGGCTGTGGGTGTGGGTCTTCAGCGACGCGCTCAGCAGCGTCGCCCCCGGCTTCATCTACACGACGTTCTCCAGCGAGGGCGTGATCCCGCTCGGCTTTAGCGGCTTCCCGGCAATGGAGCTGTTCACCATTCCCGGCGTCGGCCCGTTCACCCTGCCGCTTCTCGTGTTCGTCGTCGGGCTTGTCCTTCTCGCGGTCGGCGAGCCCATCGAGGTCGTCGAGTTCCTGAACGTGCTCGTCAACGTCCTCTCGTACACCCGTATCGCCGCGGTGCTGCTCGCGAAGGCAGGGATGGCCTTCACGGTCAATCTCCTCTTTTTCGGCGTGTACGTCGACGACCACGGCGGCTGGCACTTCGGCCTCGGCGGGATGCCGGACGCCGCCGCCGTTTCGGCGCTCGGACCGAACGAAACGCTGAGTTATCACGGCTACGAGGTGACCGAGATCATGTTCGGCGGGCTCGTCCACGGGGACGCCGCGACGATCCTGATCGGCCTCCTCGTGCTCGTGCTCGGCCACCTGCTCGTGCTCGCGCTCGGCGTCACGAGCGCCGGCCTGCAGGCGGTGCGTCTCGAGTACGTCGAGTTCTTCAACAAGTTCTTCGACGGCGGCGGCCGCGAGTACGAGCCCTTCGGCTACGAGCGGCGCTTCACCACCGAAGACTGAGAGCGGGTCGGACGACGAACGCCCCGCGTCGATTCGGGTTTCGATCCCCCGCACACCTCGGCGGGGACAGCCGTGTTACTAATTCCCAAATCGCACGAATACCGGCGAGTCCGGGCGCTTCGCACCGATATGGCGAGTCAGTTTGGGAAGCTTTATGAGACGCGTACCTCCAATTACGCACGTTCGGAGACGAATCCGGTCAAACACACCAAAGACAATGTTCGAAGCACTCCTACAGCAGACACAGGCAGCTGCCCCGGCTCTTGAACCAACCGCCGCCGCCGCTATCGCAGTCGGTCTCGCCGCGTTCGGTGCGGGGTACGCAGAGCGCGGAATCGGCGCGGCCGCGATGGGCGCCATCGCGGAGGACGACAGTCTCTTCGTCAACGGTCTGATCCTGACCGTCCTGCCGGAGACGCTCGTTATCCTCGCGCTCGTCGTCGTATTCCTGGTCTGAACGCCTCTCCGACCTTTCCATTATGAGTTTGGACAACGTCGTCGAAGACATCCGAGACGAAGCCCGCGCGCGTGCGGAGGAAATTCGCGAGCAGGGTGAGCGCCGCGCCGACGAGATCACCGAGACGGCCGAGACCGACGCCGAGGAACTCCTCGAGGCGCGCAAGGCGGACGTCGAGCGCCAGATCGAACAGGAGCGGGAACAGGCGCTGTCGAGCGCGAAACTCGAAGCGAAGCAGGAGCGGCTCGAAGCCCGCCGCGACGTCCTCGAAGACGTCCGCAGCGGCGTCGAGGACGCGCTCGTTTCCCTCTCCGACGAGAAGCGCGAAGAACTGACGAGCGCGCTCCTGGCGGCGGCCGCGCCCGAATTCGAGGACGAGGAATCCGTGTCGGTGTACGGTCGCGCCGACGACGAAGCGATGCTCGAGGAGCTCCTCGAGGAGTACGACGGCTTCGAGTACGCCGGCGAGTACGACTGTCTCGGCGGTGTCGTCGTCGAGGGAATCGATTCCCGCGTTCGGGTGAACAACACCTTCGACTCCGTGCTTGAGGGCGTCTGGGAGGACAGCCTCAAGAACGTGAGCGAGAAACTGTTCGACCAATGAGTACCGCCGGCGGTTCCAACCCCGAGTACGTGACGGCTCGCGTCAGAGCGCGCCGAAGCGCCCTGTACGGGGACGAGGAGTACCGCAAGCTGATTCGGATGGGGCCGGCCGAGATCGCGCGGTTCATGGAGGAGTCCGACTACGAGGCCGAGATCAACGCCCTCGGCTCGCGTCACTCGGGCGTCGACCTCATCGAGTACGCGCTCAACCGGAACCTCGCAAAGCAGTTCGAGGATCTCCTTCGGTGGGCCGACGGCCGTCTGTACGACCTCATCGCCCGCTACCTGCGGAAGTTCGACGCGTGGAACGTCAAGACCGTCATCCGCGGCCGCTACTCGGAGGCCGAGCGCGAGGCGATCGAAGACGACCTCATCCGCGCCGGCGAGTTCGACGATCAGCTGCTCGATCAGCTGCTCGACGCGCCGACAATCGAAGACGTCGTCGAGCGGCTGTCGGGGACGATTTTCGGCCCCGACCTCGCGGCGGCGTACGACGACTACGAGGACGCCGGCGTGCTCGTCCCGCTCGAGAACGCCGTCGACCGCACGTATTACGAGCACCTGTTGGAGGGGCTCGTCGTCGACGAGGCGACCCAGCAGTACCGCGAGTTCTTGGAGGCCGAGATCGACTTCCGGAACGCCCGGAACGCGCTCAGACTCGCACAGAGCGGTGCGGACATCGACCCCGCCGACTACTACATCGACGGCGGGTCGCTGTTCAACGCGAGCGATCTCGCGACGCTGGCGCAGAACCGCGACGAGCTCGTCACGGCCATCCGCGAGTCGAAGTACGGGGACGACCTCTCGGAGGCGCTCGACGAGCTCGAATCGACCGAGAGCCTCATCGGCTTCGAGCGCGCGCTCGAAGCCGCCTTGCTGAAGTACACGGGCGCGCTCGGGAACGTGTTCCCGCTCTCGATCACGCCGATCGCCTCCTACATCCTCGAAAAGGAGCGCGAGGTGGACAACATCCGCGCGATCGCGCGCGGACGCGAAGCGGGGCTCTCCGAGGAGCAGATCGAACAGGAACTGGTGATCCTATGAGCCAAGAGATCGCCGTCGTCGGGAGCCCGGACTTCACGACCGGATTCCGCCTCGCGGGCGTCCGGAAGTGCGAGAACGTTCCCGACGGGCAGAAGGACGAACAGCTCGATGAGGCCGTCAGCGGGGTGTTCGAGGACGACAACGTCGGCATCGTGGTGATGCACGACGACGACCTCGATCACCTCTCCAGAGGGGTCCGCGAGACCGCCGAGACCAGCATCGAACCGACGCTGGTGACGCTCGGCGGCGGCGCGGGCGCGGGCGGCCTCCGCGATCAGATCAAGCGAGCCATCGGAATCGACCTGATGGAGGAGGAAGACTAAGTTATGAGCCAGACAGCACAAACCGTCCGCGAGGACGGTATCATCGCGAGCGTGAGTGGTCCCGTCGTGACCGCCCGCGATCTCGACGCCCGGATGAACGACGTCGTCTACGTCGGCGACGAGGGTTTGATGGGCGAAGTCATCGAGATCGAGGGCGATATCACGACGATTCAAGTGTACGAAGAGACCTCGGGGATCGGTCCCGGCGAACCCGTCGAGAACACGGGCGAGCCGCTGACCGTCGACCTCGGACCGGGACTTCTCGACACCATCTACGACGGCGTCCAGCGCCCGCTGGACGTCCTCGAAGACAAGATGGGAAGCCCCTACCTCGACCGCGGCGTCGACGCGCCGGGGATCGAACTCGACGAGACGTGGGAGTTCGAGCCCGAGGTCGCCGAGGGCGACGTCGTCGAGCCCGGCGACGTCGTCGGCGTCGTCGAGGAGACGGTCACCATCGACCACAAGGTGATGGTGCCGCCGGACTCCGAGGGCGGCGAGGTCGTCGCCGTCGAGTCCGGCGAGTTCACCGTCGAGGAGACGGTCGTCGAACTCGACAGCGGCGAGGAGATCCGGATGCGCCAGGAGTGGCCCGTCCGCGAGGCCCGACCGACGGTCGAGAAGAAGACGCCGCGGACGCCGCTGGTCTCGGGCCAGCGGATCCTCGACGGTCTCTTCCCGATCGCGAAGGGCGGAACGGCGGCGATTCCGGGGCCGTTCGGTTCCGGGAAGACGGTCACCCAGCACCAGCTCGCGAAGTACGCCGACGCGGACATCATCGTCTACGTCGGCTGCGGCGAGCGCGGCAACGAGATGACCGAAGTGATCGACGACTTCCCGGAGCTCGAGGACCCCTCGACGGGGAACCCGCTCATGGCCCGGACGTCGCTCATCGCGAACACGTCGAACATGCCCGTCGCCGCGCGCGAATCGTGCGTCTACACGGGGATCACCATCGCGGAGTTCTACCGCGACATGGGCTACGACGTGGCGCTCATGGCCGACTCCACCTCGCGGTGGGCAGAGGCGATGCGCGAGATCTCCTCGCGGCTCGAGGAGATGCCCGGCGAGGAGGGCTACCCCGCCTACCTCGCCGCGCGGCTCTCGCAGTTCTACGAGCGCGCCGGCTACTTCCAGAACATCAACGGGACCGAGGGGTCGGTCTCGGCGATCGGCGCGGTGTCGCCGCCCGGCGGCGACTTCTCGGAGCCGGTCACCCAGAACACGCTGCGCATCGTCAAGACGTTCTGGGCGCTCGACGCCGACCTCGCGGAACGTCGGCACTTCCCCTCGATCAACTGGAACGAGTCGTACTCGCTGTACCGCGAGCAGCTGGACCCGTGGTTCCAAGAGGAGGTCTCCGAGGACTGGCCCGAGGTGCGTCAGTGGGCGGTCGACGTCCTCGACGAGGAGACCGAGCTACAGGAGATCGTCCAGCTCGTCGGGAAGGACGCGCTGCCGGAGGACCAGCAGCTGACCCTCGAGGTCGCTCGCTACCTCCGGGAGGCGTACCTCCAGCAGAACGCGTTCCACCCGGTCGATACGTACTGTCCGCCGGAGAAGACGTACCTGACGCTGACGACGATCAAGACGTTCAACGACGAGGCGTTCGACGCCCTCGACGCCGGCGTCCCGATCGAGGAGGTCATCGACGTCGACGCCGCGCCGCAGATCAACCGGATCGGCGTCCAAGAAGACTACGAGGAGTTCATCGAGGACCTCAAATCCGACCTCACGGAAGAACTCAGGAGCCTCTACTAACATGAAAGAATACCAGACAATCACCGAGATCAGCGGTCCGCTGGTGTACGCCGAGGTCGACGAGGCCATCGGGTACGACGAGATCGTCGAGATCGAAACCGCACAGGGCGAGACGCTTCGCGGTCAGGTTCTCGAATCCTCCGACGGCGTCGTTGCCATCCAGGTCTTCGAGGGAACGAGCGGTATCGACCAGAAGGCGTCGGTTCGCTTCCTCGGAGAGACGATGAAGATGCCCGTCACAGAGGACCTCCTCGGACGCGTCCTCGACGGGTCGGGCCGACCCATCGACGGCGGCCCCGACATCGTCCCCGACGAACGGCGCGACATCGTCGGCGCGGCGATCAACCCCTACTCCCGGGAGTACCCCGAGGAGTTCATCGAGACGGGCGTCTCAGCCATCGACGGGATGAACACGCTCGTTCGCGGGCAGAAGCTCCCGATCTTCTCGAGTTCGGGACAGCCCCACAGCGAGCTGGCGATGCAGATCGCCCGGCAGGCGAGCGTGCCAGAGGAAGAGGAGGGCGACGGCGAGGGTTCGGAGTTCGCCGTCATCTTCGGCGCGATGGGCATCACCGCCGAGGAGGCCAACGAGTTCATGGAGGACTTCGAGCGAACGGGCGCGCTCGAGCGCTCCGTCGTCTTCATGAACCTCGCGGACGACCCCGCCGTCGAGCGGACGGTCACCCCGCGGATGGTCCTGACAACCGCGGAGTACCTCGCCTTCGACAAGGGCTATCACGTCCTCGTTATCCTGACGGACATGACCAACTACTGCGAGGCGCTCCGTGAGATCGGCGCGGCCCGCGAGGAGGTCCCGGGGCGACGCGGGTACCCCGGATACATGTACACCGACCTGGCGCAACTGTACGAGCGCGCCGGGCGGATCCAGGGTCGCGAGGGTTCGGTCACGCAGATCCCGATCCTCACGATGCCCGGCGACGACGACACGCACCCGATCCCGGACCTCACCGGCTACATCACGGAGGGACAGATCTACGTCGACCCCGACCTCAACAGTCAGGGACTGCAGCCCCCGGTGAACGTCCTGCCCAGCCTCTCTCGGCTGATGGACGACGGGATCGGCGAGGGCCTCACCCGCGAGGACCACGCGGACGTCTCCGACCAGATGTACGCCGCGTACGCCGAGGGTGAGGACCTCCGTGACCTCGTGAACATCGTCGGTCGCGAGGCGCTCTCCGAGCGCGACAACAAGTACCTCGACTTCGCCGACCGCTTCGAGGAGGAGTTCATCGACCAGGGCTTCGAGACGAACCGGCCGCTCGAAGAGACGCTGGACATCGGCTGGGAGCTCCTCTCGATGCTGCCGAAGGACGAGCTCAACCGCGTCGACGAGGAGTTCATCGAGACGTACTACGTCGAGGACGCCGCCGACGCCGAGACCGAGACGGAAGCGACGGCCGACTGATCCGCCGTCGACCGCGTTTTTTCCACACCGCTCCCGAAGAGCGCCCGCCGGATTCGACGCCTCCGGCCGCCGGAACACCACCTGACCGATGACGTCTCTCACGTACCTCCAGTTTCACGCCTTCTTTCTGCTCCCTCCGGTGGTGCTGCTGTTAGCGGTGGGGCGAACGAGCCGCCGGCGACTCCCCGGCCGGCTCCGAACACTCACCGGGTGGCGAGCGTACTGGGTCGGTGTCGGTATCGTCACCGCGGTCGCGCTGGCGTACACGACGCCGTGGGACAACCTCCTCATCGCGCGCGGTGTCTGGTGGTACGGGGAGGGAGCGACGGTCGCGACGGTCGGAAACGCGCCCATCGAGGAGTACCTGTTCATCGTGGTTCAACCGATACTGACCGGGCTGTGGCTCTCGAACCTTCCGTTTCGGGCGACGTGGCCGACGGCCGCGCGTCCGCGTCGGAGCCGCTTGTTCGGGCTCGCCCTGGCTGTCGCGGTCGGCGTCGTCGGCTGGCGGCTCCTCGCCTCGGAGGCGACCGTTTACCTCGGCGCAATCCTGTCGTGGGCCGCGCCGGTGCTGGCGTTGCAATGGACCGTCGGTGCGCCGCAGTTGTGGGCGCGCCGTCACGTCGTGGCGGTGGGGACGCTCGTCCCCACCGCGTATCTGTGTGCGGTCGACCGAGTCGCCATCGAAGCGGGCGTCTGGACGATTTCAGCGCGGTATACGACCGGACAGTCGCTCCTCGGACTCCCGGTGGAGGAAGCGGTGTTCTTCCTCGTGACGAATTTGTTCGTCGTGCAGGGGCTCGTCCTCTACCGGCTGGTAGTGAGCCGATGGGGGGCCGTACCGGGTTTCGGCGTATCGACCGAGCCGCGCATACCGCGACGCGGGGACCGAGACAACGCAGACACGAACCGGGGCACGGACGCCGACGCGGACACGAACGGGGGAACACGCGGGGACACCGACGACATCGATATCGACACCGACATAGAGACTGCTCGCGGGTCCGTCGACGGGGACCGCTGACGATGCACGGACCGCGAACGCCGGCGGAGCCCCACGTGCGGGCGGACGGTCGGAAAGAGCGCGAGAACGCGGACGTGGACGTGTCGCGTTCGGTACTGAGCACCGTCGGCGGGCATCCGGCTCGGCTCCCCGTCGGCATCGTACTGATCGTCGCTGTCGCGGTCGGCGCCGGTGAGATGGCCGGCCTCAGCGGCGCGCCGGCGCTTCCGGCGTGGGTCCACTACGTTCCGCTGGCCGCGAGTCTCGTGCTGTTCGGACTCCCCCACGGCGCGGTCGATCACCTCGCACCGGCCCGCGCGGCCGGGACGACGCCGACGCGCCGGTGGCTGCTACTCGTCGGCGCGGTGTATCTGACCCTCGCGAGCGCGTACGCGGTGCTGTGGCTTCTGGTCCCGGTCGCCGGCGCAGTCCTGTTTATCGCGCTCACGTGGTTCCACTGGGGGCAGGGCGACCTCTATGCGCTCGACGCGCTCGGCGCGGACCACCTCGACGGCAGACTCGTTCGTCTCGGAACGCTTCTCGTCCGCGGCGGGCTTCCGATGGTGGTGCCCCTGCTTCGGTTCCCCGAACGGTACCGCACCGTCGTCGATGGCTGGATCGCGCTGTTCGGGAGCGGCTTGGAGGCCGCGTGGCTCTTCTCGCCGACGGCCCGCGGCGCGGTAGCCGTGGGGTTCGCCGCTCTGACGGCCGCGACGCTGCTCGCGGGGAGGGGCCGAGGGAGCGACCGGTTCTGGCGGTGTGACGCCGGGGAGACCCTCTTGCTCTGGGCATACTTTCTGTCGGTCCCGCCGATCCTCGCGGTCGGGTTGTACTTCTGCACGTGGCACTCGCTTCGGCACATCGCCCGCCTGATCGCCGTCGATCCCGCGTCGCGGGCGCGCTTCCAGCGGGACGGCGCGGGAGCCGCGTTACTGCGGACCGGACGGGAAGCGCTGCCGCTCTCTGCGGTCGCGCTCGCCGTCTTGGTCGGGATCGGCATCCGTTCCGGTGTCGACGGGGACCTCGGGGCGTTAGCCGCCTTCTATCTCGTATTCGTCTCCGTCCTGTCGCTCCCGCACGTGGCGATCGTCACGTGGATGGACTGGGCGGAGAACGCCGGTGTGAGCCGCCTCGTCCGCGAACAGTAAAAGGTTAACAGGCTCGGATCACAAGGTGACGATAATGGCCAAAGACGTCAAGCCGACGCGCAAGAACCTGATGGCGATCGAGGATCGCATTCAGCTCTCAGAGCGCGGGCACGACACGCTCGAGCAGAAGCGAGACGGGCTCATCATGGAGTTTATGGACATCCTCGATCAGGCACAGGACGTCCGCTCGGAGCTGAACGAGAACTACGAGACCGCGCAGACGAAGCTCAACATGGCGCGGGCGATGGAGGGCGACGTCGCCGTCCGCGGGGCGGCCGCGGCGCTCAAAGAGCACCCCGAGATCACGACGCAGTCGAAGAACATCATGGGCGTCGTCGTGCCGCAGATCGAGTCCTCGCGCGTGCGAAAGAGCCTCGACCAGCGCGGCTACGGCCTGCTCGGGTCGTCGGCTCGGATCGACGAGGCGGCCGACGCGTACGAGGAACTGCTGGAGACGATCATCCTCGCCGCCGAGGTCGAGACCGCGATGAAGAAGATGCTCACGGAGATTGAGACGACGAAGCGCCGTGTCAACGCCTTGGAGTTCAAGCTTCTCCCCGAACTCAACGAGAACAAAGAGTACATCGAGCAGAAGCTCGAAGAGCAGGAGCGCGAAGAGATCTTCCGGCTGAAAAAGATCAAGAACAAGAAGGAAGCCGAAGAGAAAGCCGAGAAGGAAGCCGAGAAGGCCGCCGCGGCCGCGCCGGCGGACGACTGACTCCCGATCGCCAAGGTTCTTGTGCGTCTGTGGGCAGTGTTTTTCTCCGTTTTTGGTGCGACGAGGAGACGGTGTCGTCGATGGTAGGCCCTCCACTATAGCCGCAGCGGTCCCCGGACTCGACATCGGCACCGTACCTGTCGCTTCCACGCCGTCGGCCGCCGTCAGATGATAAGTCTTAATTAGACAACCGGGTTACGGAGAAGTGGAGCAAGCCCGGGTGGTGTAGTGGCCCATCATACGACCCTGTCACGGTCGTGACGCGGGTTCAAATCCCGCCTCGGGCGCTTGCTTGGCTCCGACGTGTGCCCGGGTGGTGTAGTGGCCCATCATACGACCCTGTCACGGTCGTGACGCGGGTTCAAATCCCGCCTCGGGCGCTTTTGGTTTTCAACCCCCAGCGAGGCGTCTCGTCGCCGAGCGACGGCGTTTTAAATCGACAACGACTACGCGGGATTTGAACACCAGCAGTCGCACGCCCGCACAGCGAACGGAGTGAGCGAGCAGGAACGTCTGTGTAGGGTTCAAATCCCGCCTCGGGCGCTTTTGGTTTTCAACCCCCAGCGAGGCGTCTTATCGCCGAGCGACGACGCTTAGAATCGACGGCTTGCCACAGTGTGAATGCTATGCGGACGCGAGTAGCCACCCCGCGCCGACACCGAGGAGCGCCGCGGCGAGCGTGCCGAGGGCGTCGGCGGCGGCGAGTCTGACATCCCCGCCCGCGAGCGACTCCGAGACGTTGACCGCGAACGACGAGAACGTGGTGAACGCGCCGCAGAACCCCGTTCCGGCGAGGGCCAGTGCCGAATCCGACGGCGACGAGGCCGCGAACGCGCCGAGCGCGACGCTCCCGATCACGTTGACCGCGAACGTGCTCCGGCGGCCGCCGCCGAGCGCCACGTCGACCGCGTACCGCCCGAGCGCGCCGAACGCACCGCCGAGGCCGACCAGAAGCGGGAGCGGGAGCCACCCGACCGCGGCGCTCACGCGAACCGCCTCCCGACGACGAGGCCGAGGAACGCGGCCGCGAAGCCGAGCGCGTAGTTGGCACCGACGTTCAGAATCCCCAACGGGAGGCCGAGCGAGGCGGTCTCGACGGCGAACGTGCTGTAGGTCGTGAACGACGACAGCAGGCCGGTCGTGAGGAAGATCCGGAGTCGCGTCGAACGGACGAGGCCGACGATGAGCGCGAGCGCGAAACTGCCCGCGACGTTGACCAGAAGCGTCCCGGGAGGACCGACGGCGACCGTTCCGACGGCGTACCGCGCCGTCGCGCCGAGAAACCCGCCGAGCGCGACGAGAGCGGGGACGAGTCTGTCGGCCATCGAGCGTGGATCACACGGCCGCCTACTCGGCTGTTTCGATCGAATCCGCCGCCGTCGACGCCCGCGGACTCGACCCGCCGTGGGGGGTCTCGCGAGATCGGACCGCGACCGTCCGCGTCGCCTCCGCGGTGTCGTCGACGACGAGCGCCTCGCCGGGCGCGGTCGGCATCGCGTCTGCCAGGTCACCGTCGAGGTAGGCGGGGTCCGCGGCGGCGAGCGCGCGGACGTCCGGCCCGGCCGTCAGCCGGTGGACGATCCGGAGGTCCGACTGCGAGACGGCCACCGACGGGAGCGCGCTCGGGCGCTGCGTCGCGGCGACGAGCGAGACGCCGGGCGCGCGACCGCGCGTGAGGATCGTCCGGAGAGACGCGCCGGCGATCCCCTCGAAGAAGACGTGCGCCTCGTCGACGAGGAGCCACGGGAGCCGCTCGATCGTGGGCGCCTCGGACGCTGACCCCGATTCCTGATCCGCGTCGGCGCGTCCGACGCGCCCGTCGTACAGCGCGGCGGCGACCCCCGCGACGACCGCGTTCGCCGGCGCGTCGTCGAGCCCAGAACAGTCCAGCACCGTGGCCTCGCCGCCGCCGAGCGCCCGCGCGTCGAGGCCGGCGGGCTCGAAGACGCCCCACGATTCGGCTCGCCGGAGGCGGTTTTCTGCCGCGCGCCGCGCGGCCGGGACGGCGTCGGCGTCCGCGACGACGTCGCGCATCCCAGAGAGCGTCGACGCCTCGACGGCGGCGTGCCAGACGAGCGCGCCCGCCGGGCTGTCCGGATCGCTGCCGACGAGGCGGGGCCACCGACCGGGCGGGAGGGCGTCCGCGCGGACCGTCGGGTCGTCGATCACGCGGGCCGAAACGGGGTCTGACGGCCGTCCGTCGACGCCGGCGCGGGCGTCCGCGGCGTCGTCCGCGAGGCCGCGAAATACGCCCATCGGGTCGACGACGACCGGGGCGAGTCCGGGTGCCTTCGCCGCCTCTTCGGCGAGAACGCCGAGCGTGTAGGACTTCCCGTATCCGCGCTTCCCGACGACGAGCGCTGCGTGCGGCCCGTCGAGGTCGACCGCGACCGGCGAGCCGAGGCTCCCGTCGCGGGCGCGGTGGTTGCCGAACCGCCCGAGGGGCGCGTCGGCGTCGACCGAGGTCGTTCGGTCGCCGCGACGACCCAAGACTTCAGTGTGCATCGGCGGGACTGGCCGCGGTCTCCGAGATAAACCCCGGGGCGATCGTTTATATACGGAGACGGGACCACGGCCGGTATGCTCGCAGAACTCCGTGAGTTCGCCGCAGACGACCGCGCGATCGAAGGACTGCCGATCAGACTCGTCATCGCCCTCGTCGTGGGCGTGGCCACGATGAGCGTGATGCTGAATATGCTCTCCGGCGTGCAGGGCCTCGCCGTCTCCGAACTCGACGTGCGACCGACGCCCGACGTCGTCGAACCGGGCGAGCAGGAGCTCGAGCTCGTCGTCGTCGACGACGACGGTGACGGCGTCGAGGGTGCGACGGTGATCGTTAAAGACGGCAGCGCCGAGATGGAGGGCGTAGTGACGGCGAAATCCGATGCGAACGGCGTCGCTTCCGTCACCGTCGACGCCGACACGCGCTCGAATCAGGAGACGGGAACGCTCGTCGTCGACGTGAAGCCGCCGTCCGGGAGCCAGTTCGTCGACCGGCGGGCGAACACGGAGATTCTGGTCGTCGAGGAGTAGTGGGAGCGTCCGGGTACCCGATCACCGCTCCGGGTGGACCGGCGCGTCGAAGCCGCCGCGGACCAGCGGCTTCGCGATGTGCCGGCGGGCGCAGGGCGGCACCTCGTACCATCCCGTCTCGAGGTCGCGGTCGACCTCGACGGTGTCGAGTCCGGGGGCGGTGGTCCCGCAGTCGCGACAGCGATACCCCTGCGCCCGACCGGCGCTCTTCATAGAGCGCCCGCACTCCCCGCAGGTCGGCGTCGTCTCTTCGACCCGCTGCAGCGACCGGACGGCGAACTTCTCCAGTTTGATCGTCCCGTTACTCACCTCGCCGCAGACGGTGACCTCGTCGCCGGGGCGCAGCGACCGGACGCGGTCGCGGAAGCGCTTGGTCGGCTCGAAGGCGACGCAGTCGACCGCGGGAGGGGAACTGGCGGCTGACGAGTCGGCGGCGCCGTCGGGTGCGGTCGTCGCACCACCGTCAGACCGCCCCCGACCGCGGAGCCCGAAGAAGACGTGGCCGCCCGCGCGGGTCTCGGGTGCGCTCGCGACGGTGCCGTCGACGCGGTACGCGCGGTCGTCGCGGAGATCGCCGACAGCGCCGTCGCGGAGGTGTGCGTCGGTCCCCTGATTAGTCAGGAACGTCGATGCGCGCTCGATCGGTTCGCTCTCGATCTGGTCGGCGAGCCGACGGGCGGCGTCAGCGTCGTCGCCGCGAATCCCGTAGAGGATCGGACCGGGGGCGTTCGGAACGCACACGGCCTGTCTCTCGCCGGTGTCGACCGTGTCCCACGCCCTCGGATAGAACGCCGCGGCGGCGTCGAACACGGACGCCTCGTCGACGTCGCGCGGCGTTCCGCAGCGGTCGAACCGGCGGTACGCGATGTGCTCGTGCGTCCACTCCTCGAAGGCGGCCCACGCGCCGACGGCGGCGAGCGCGCCGATCCGACCGCGGCCGCCAGCCCACCCTCGGTGGCGATAGCCGACGCGCTCTGTGAGTTCGACCGCCTCGGCCGGATCGAGAAGGTCGTAGATCGCCCGGCGCGCGAAGTCGGCGACGGAGCCCGGAACGCCGTCCGGATCGTCGGCGGCGACGACGACGCCCGGACTCGTTCGCGGGTCCTCCACCTCCGCGAGCGGCTCCAGTTCGTCGACCGCGAGCTCGAGTGCGGCGTCGGGATCGAGATCGACGTGAAGCGCGAGCGCGGCGTTGCCGCGGGTCTTGTGCTCGACCGCCGGGTTGAGTCGCACGAGCAGCCTGCGGTGGACCGTCCCACCCTCGGATTCGACGGCCTCGGCGAGTCGCGTCGCGAGATACGTGGTGCACATCCCTCGCTCGCGCGAATCGGTGTCGTCGAGCCCGATGATCGTCATCGGACGAGCGTAGTCGGCGCGGCGGCTAACGGCTTTCGGGACGGACCCGCGATTCGGGACGCGGTCGCGACGCCCGTCCGACGGATCGGCGGACACCGGGCGCCCGACGGCACAACGCATATATGCTCTGAATCGCTTACATTCGGTTATGTCTCGGTCCGCGCTCGTCGGAAACATCACTGCGATGCTCGAGGACGCCGGCTTCCTCGTCAGCGAGCGCTGTGCGATCCGCCCGAAGAGCTTCGATATCGCGGCGCGACGGGGTGAGGATCTGGTCCTCCTGAAGATCCTGGGCAACATCGACGCGTTCGACGGGACGACCGGCGAGGAGATGCGACGACTCGGCACCTATCTCGACGCGACGCCGATGGTCGTCGGGCTTCGAACGCGTGATGAGGATCTGAAACCGGGCGTGGTGTACTTCCGACACGGGGTGCCGGTGTTGAATCCGGACACCGCCGTGGACCTGTTCGTCGAGCGTGTCCCGCCGCTCATCTACGCCGCGCCGGGCGGTCTCTACGTCAACATCGACGGCGACCTCCTGTCGGACGAGCGTCGCGAGCGCGGCTGGAGTCTCGGCCAGCTGGCGACGGAACTCGGCGTCTCGCGGCGCACCGTCTCGAAGTACGAAGACGGGATGAACGCGAGCATCGAGGTGGCGATCCGGCTCGAAGAGATGTTCGATGAACCGTTCTCCAGCCCCGTCGAGGTGATGGACGGCGCGGAGGACGTCCGCGACGCCGAGCCGACGCCGGACGACCCGGACCCCGAATCGGACGACGAACACGTGGTTCACGTGCTGACGCGCGCCGGGTTCACGGTCCATCCGACCGCACGCGCGCCGTTCAAAGCGGTGAGTGAGGACGACGAGCGGCGCCGGGACGTCACCCCGATGCTCACCGGTCACTCCTCGTTCACGCCGAGCGCCGAAAAGCGCGCCCGGATCATGTCCTCGCTCGGCGAGGTCACGCAGACGCGTTCGGTGTACTTCACCGAGGGGCGCTCAAAGCGCGACGCCGTCGAGGGGACCGCCCTCGTGAGCTGTGAGGAACTGGCCGCTATCGACGACCCCGAAGCGATCCGCGACCTCATCCGCGAGCGGTCTCAGGAGCCGACCGAGGCCTAACAACCCACCTTTTTACTTCGTCGGGTGCGCCTGCGGCGCACCGCTCCTCGTAAAAATCTGGACCAAAAAGGGGCCGCTCGCTCGGCCTGCGGCCTTCGCTCGCGGTTCTACTGCTGGCCACAGTTTGAGACTGGCTGTTCGTACTTTGGCCGCTCCGGACCGAAACGCTCGCTCAGAAAGCTGAACGCCGCGACCGCGTCGCCACGCGTCCGCCGGAAGCGACGCGGCGACGATACACACGCGTCGTCGGGGTCGGCGACCGCCGAGACCGACGTCAGGCCGCGCCGTCACCGTATGTTTCGTCGAGGTACGCGACGATATCGTCGCTCTCGGGCATCCCCTCGACGCCGTTCGCCTCGTCGACGAGGACGGGAACACCCGTCTGACCGCTGACCGCTTCGACTTCGGTCCGCTCGCTGTGGGACGACGGTACCTTCACCGACTCGTACTCCAGATCGAGCTCTTCCAGTTTGGTGACTACTTTCGCGCAGTACGGACAGCCGCTGAGTTCATACAGGACGAGGTCTGACATCAGGAGTAGGTAGCGCCGCCGCCGTAAAGAGTCACGCGGTCCCGTGCGCGAGGGTCACACACCGGACCGGAGCGTGTGGGTGGGCCCGCCGCAGACTTCACCGATCGAACGCGCGCTGAACCCCGGCGGCGATCCGCTTTCGCCCGGCGATCAACTCGCCGACGCCCCAGACGACGCCGACGACCACCGCAGAGAGAGTCCACACCAAGTCCCAGCCGGACATCCAGACGGGGCGGAGCCACGGTGTCACGTGCGCCCAGCGGGTGGCGAAGCCGTTCATCGGTCCCTCGATGGGCGTGTCGGCGAACGTGGCGCGGATCCGCCCGTCGAAGCCGACGCTGTCGTTACCCCCGGCGGTGAGGTTCGCGCTCCCCGTGATGGCGTAGCTGCCGCTCGCGTTCATATCCCGGATTGTCGGCCCCGACGATTCGGGTTCGGTTCCCAACCGTTCGGCCTCGTAGGGCCCCCACGTCGCATAGTACTCCCAGACCACCTCGCCGGTCGGTGTGATCTCCATCACGCGGTGATTCAGCGTGTCGGTGACGAGCGTGTTCCCGTTCGGGAGGCGGTCGGCGTCGCGCGGCCACAGGAGCGATCCCGTCCCGACCTCCCACGTTCGGGTCCACTCTCCGTCCTCTTTGGCGTACTCGACGACGCGGTTGTTCTCGCTGTCGGCGACGAGGATCGTCGGCGTCCCGTCCTCACTCAGCAGCCAGTCGGGGTTGTGCTGCTCTCGCATCACCGAGTAGTCGCCGTCGCTGCCGAGCCGTTCGACGATCTCTCCGGTCTCCATGTCGACGACGATCGCCTGATCGAAGTTCCGCGGCGACAGGAGGAGGCGGTCCTCGCCCACCGGGTCGACGTCGTTGACGTGCGTCCAGTCCTCGCTGTGGCCGCCATCGGTACTCGCGGGGTAGTGGTTTCTGAAGTACCACTCCCACGTGATCTCCTCCGATGAGCGGTTGTAGACCACGATGCGGTCGTCGCTTCGGCCGGCGGACTCGTTCCACTCGCGCATATTCGCGATGGCGATGCGGTCGTCGCCGAGGTACGCGACGTCGTGGGTGTCGGTCATATCGAGGCGCTTCTCCCAGACCCGCTCTTGCGTGTCGGGGTCGAGCTCGAAGAGGACCGTGTCGCCCGCGCGCGGCGAGGAGACGAGTAGGT
Source organism: Halobellus sp. GM3 (assembly GCF_052545375.1). Taxonomy (NCBI): domain Archaea; kingdom Methanobacteriati; phylum Methanobacteriota; class Halobacteria; order Halobacteriales; family Haloferacaceae; genus Halobellus; species Halobellus sp. GM3. The sequence continues at coordinate 151,012 of NZ_JBQWLT010000007.1, forward strand.
TCCCGTTCGGCAGCTGATCGACGTCGAAGAACCACGCGTTCCCGCCGACGGAGTCGTTGTGTGTCCACTCGAGGGCGCCGCGTTCGTCCACGGAGACGAGCCGAGCGGGCTTTTTCGCGTTCGTGTTGCCCCGGAACGTGAACCCTTGGACGCTGATGACCGTGGAGCCGTTCGCGGCGCTCGTGATGTTTCCGCGTTCGAGGTTCGTCTCCTCGGACGGGTCGTACGTCAGCGCCGACACGACGGATGGAGCGAGAAGCGAGACGACGAGCAAGAGCGCGACGAGTCGAACCGCGTTCGATCGTGAAATCGGAGGGAGAGGCACGTCCCCGTATGCGGAAGTGACGGATGAAGTTTTTGCGATCCCGAGAGCAAGCGGTAGGATCCCGTGTCTGTGGGAGACCCCCCGGGGGGTCGCTACACCTGCGCGGCGAGCACGCCGCCGGTCCGGACCACGAAGTAGACGACGAACAGCCCCGCGAGGACCCAGTGGCCGATCCGGACGTCCTCGCGTTCGCCCGCGGCGAGCTTGATAACCGGGTAGGAGGCGATGCCCGCGGCGATGCCGTACGCGATCGAGTACGTAAAGGGCATCACGAGGATCGTCAGTCCCGCCGGGATCACGTTCGTGAGGTCGTTCCAGTCGATATCGACGACGTTCCGGAGCATCACGACGCCGATGACGACGAGGGCGATGTGAGAGGCGTACTGCGGAATCGCGGTCGCCAGCGGCACGACCGCGAGCGAGGCGACGAACAGCGCGGCGACGGTGAGCGCGGTCAGGCCGGTCCGGCCGCCCTCCTCGACGCCCGTCGCGGATTCGATGTACGTCGTCACGGTTGACGTGCCGATCATCCCGCCGACGGTCGTCCCGACCGCGTCGGCCATCAGCGGCTTGTCGATATCGGGGAGGTTGCCGTTCTCGTCGAGGAAATCGCCGGCCTGTCCGACGCCGACGAGCGTCCCGGCGGTGTCGAAGAAGTCGACGAAGAAGAACGTGAATACGATGAGCGAGAACGTGAACGCCTCGACGTTCCCGAGACCGGCGATGAACGCGCCCGCAAGCGGCGTGATATCGTAGGTGACGGACGTTTGGCCGACGACCAGCCCCGCTTCGGCGGCGACCGGACCGAACGCGGTGACGAGCCACCCGAGGACCGTGGTCGTGACGATTCCGATAATGATCGATCCGGGGACGCCGCGCGCGTAGAGCGCGAGCGTCAGGAAGAGGCCGACGATCGAGACGATCGCGACCGGATCCGACGCGATCGATCCGAGCGTCACCATCGTCGCCGGGTCGTCGACGACGATACCCATCGCCTGCAGGCCGATGATCGCGAGGAAGAGTCCGATACCAGTCCCGACAGCGAACTTCACCGGTTCGGGGAACAGTTTGATCACGTACTCGCGCGCGCCGATCGCTGTGAGGATAATGAACAGGATCCCTTCGGCGACGACCGCGGCGAGCGCAGTCTGCCACGGGACGCCGAGCGCGCCGACGACAGTGAACGCGAAGAACGCGTTCAGGCCGAGTCCGGGGGCCTGTGCGAACGGCCGATTGGCGTAGACGGCCATAATGAAGGTCGCGACCGCGGCGGCGATGATCGTGACGACCGCGAGCATCGAAACCACCTGGGGATACGAGTAGCCGGTGATGAGGATGCCGGGCTTCTCCCCGTCGATGCCGGCGAGGATACTCGGGTTGACGACGACGATGTACGACATCGTCAGGAACGTCGTCAGTCCCGCGAGCAGTTCAGTTCGAACCGAGGAACCGTGTTCTTGTACATCGAAGTAGTCTCCGAGGGATTCACTGATGCCCATAATGCACGTCTGAGCATTGCCCAGATCCATACCATAAACGTTCCTATCGAATGGTACCCCGTATCACACGACCGAATGAATGCGGGACCGTCGCGGTCACCCAGTCGTGCGGTCGAGTGAGCGAAGGGTTGCAAACGCTCCTATCGCGACGATAGTGGCTCCGTCACTGTGCGTCGAACGTCGAGAGCGCCCCGACGGGCGCGTCGGTGAGTTCGCGGGCCCGGTCGATACCGTGGTCGCCGACGGCGATGAGCGCGAACACGCCGGAGACGGTAGCGTCCGCCTGCTTCGCGATGTCGAGGAGCAGCTCTTGGGTCTCGCCGGAGCGAATGAGGTCGTCGACGACGAGGACGTTCTCGCCGTTCGAGAGCGCCCGCGCGGGGAGGTAGTACGTCAGCTCGATACCGGACGCGAGACGCTGGCGCGACTCGATGAACTCCTCGACGGCCGTCTCCTTCGATTTCTTCGCGTACGCGACGCGGGCGTCGAAGTACCCTGCCATCGCCGCCCCGAGCGTGATACCGTCGGTGGCCGCCGTCAGGACGACGTCCGGGCGCTCGAACCCGAGCGCGTTGGCCGCGACGGGAGCGACGAGATCGAGGAACGACTGATCGAAGACGACGCCCGAGTTGTCGACGTACCCCTCACCGTCGACCTCGACGCGGGCCTTCAGTTCCGCTGCGAGCGCGTCGCGGCCGACGCCGTCGACGACGTCCCGAGCGCGTTCGACGCCGGGGAGAACGTGTCCGTTGACGTAGCGGTTGAGATCGCCCGCGGGGAGTCCGGTGAGCGCGGCGAGTTCATCGTACGTTCGCGTCTCCTTGAGCATCCGAAGGACCGCGACCGCCTGCAGTTGGAGGGCCGCTTTCTCCGCTCTGTTCATACATCGATCTGCGAAGTTGCGTAAGTATGAATATATCGAAACAGATTAGAGCTGAAAGAACCACGAACGTGGGATATATTGGAGCCGCAACGGTGGGGGGAGTGTGAGGCCCTACGGACGGTCTTCGTCGTCGAGAAGGTCGTCGGCGGTCACGAGTGCGTCAAGTTCGATGTCGGCCTCGGCGAGTCGCTCGCTCGCGCCCTCCTGTCGGTCGACGACGACGAGGACGCGGTCGACGACCGCGCCCGCGTCGCGAAGCGCTTCGACGGCGTCGAGAGCGCTCTTGCCAGTCGTCGCGATGTCTTCGAGTACGACGACCTCCTCGCCCTCGGAGAGTCGGCCCTCGATGCGGTTGGCCGTCCCGTACTCCTTGGTCTTCTTGCGGGCGATGACGTAGGGCGTGTCCGTTTCGACGCTCGTGACGGCGACGAGCGGGACCGCGCCGAGCGCGACGCCGGCGAGCTTCTCGCCCGACAGTTCCGCCGCGAACGCCGCTGCGATCAGCCGGAGGCAGTGGGGGTCAGTCTCGAAGAGGTACTTGTCGACGTAGTACTCGGAGGTGCCGCCGTGGGATAGCTCGAACTCGCCGAACTGGACCGCGTCGGCGTCGCGCAGCGCCGCGATGAGCTCGTCGTTCGTCATTAGGATGGAGAGTGGGGGCGAGGCGCTTAAACGGGGCGGTTCGGTGTGAAGCGGTGCGGAGCGGAAGCGGTGCGGATGCGGTTCCAGCAGTAGTACCGCGAGCGAGGCCGAAGGCCGAGTCTCGCGGCCTTTTTCCTCCAGGTTTTTGCCCCGAGGGGTCCGCAGGACCCCTCCGCGGAAAAAGGTGGAGGTGCCGTTAATAGGGCTCGTCTTTCAGCCCGAGGGCGAACGCGATGCCGTTGGTCAGGAGGTGAAGTACGGGCGTGAGGACGATCACGACGCCGAGCACGGGGAGCGTGAAGGTCGTGAGGAACCAGCCGAGATCGAGGACAGCGGCGCAGGCGAGCGCGCCGACGACGAAGTCCAACTGATCGACGCCGGGGAAGGCCGCGCCGCGTTGCCGACCCGTCCGACGCTTCACGAACGAGGCGGCGATGTCGCCGAGCATCGCGCCGAGCGCGAGACCGATCGCGGCGGCGAGCGGGAACACGGGCACCGAAACGCCGGTCTGCGCGGTCACCGTCGGCGCGAGAAGGTTCAACCCCTGCGCGAGGAGCGCACCCGCGAGCGTCCCGAACGCGGTGCCGCGCCACGTCTTGCCGTCGCCCAGCAGCCGGCGCCCGCCCAGCGTCCGGCCGCCGTCGATCGGTGCCCCGCCGCCGGCGAGCACGGCCACGTTGTTCGGGACGTACGCGGGCAACATCGCCCAGAAGGCGACGAGAACGAGATCTACGAGCATACGGGCGAATCCAGCGGAGGCGACAAAAGTGTCCCCGGTTCGGTTTCCGGCAACGAGGCGGCCACGGTGCCGAACGGAAGTCGTTCGACTGCGGCGTTCGTCGGCCGGGATTCTCACTCTCTCCGAGTCCGGTACCACGCCGGTGGACGCGAGAGGCGCTCGTAGCCGGGACAGCAGTCGTTTTAACCCACGGGGGATCGTATACAGTCGACACATGTCCTCTTGGAGACGCGATTTCGCGAGCGGGCTGATCGTCCTGACGCCGGTGCTCGTCATTCTGTGGGTTCTCAACTACCTCTACTCGAAAATCGTCGATCTGCCGGTCATTCGTCGGCTGGAAGAGCCGTTCGGTTTCTTCGTCGCGGTCATCGTTTTCGTGATGCTCGTTCTCTCTGTTGGCTACCTGATGCGGACTACGGTCGGCCGACTGTTCGAGACGTACCTCGACGCGGCGATGAACCGGGTGCCGCTCATTCGGGTGCTCTACAACGCGTCGAAACTGGCTGTCGAGACCGCGGTGTCCGGCACCGACGACCTCCAGAAGCCGGTCAAGGTCGAGCCGTGGGAGGGGATGCGAATGACGGCGTTCAAGACGGGGAAGACGACCGACGACGGGCGCGTCGTGCTGTTTCTGCCGACCGCGCCGAACATCACCACGGGGTTCGTGATCGAGATCGATCCGGGCGATATCACCGAGACGGACGAGAGCGTCGAGGAGGCGCTGACGCGCGTGCTGTCGGCCGGATTCGGCGACGAGGAGCGAACGGCGCCGATCGACATCGACGCGCGTGCGGACGAATGAGACGACGTACGCGTACCACGCGTCGAAAGTCGCTCTCGGCGTTGCGGTCGCGCTGCTGGCGTACGGACTCGCGGGGAACGCTTTCGTCGCCGCGGTACGCGTTTATCTTTAATTCACGGCCTGTCCACCGGCGTCGAAGCCGCGGTCGCGGCCGGGAGCAATCGGAACGGAATCGATGCGGAGTCGGAGTGACCGGTGCGTTGCGGCGGTGCAGTTAGCAAGCGCGTTGTACCGCGAGGCTCGCCGCGGCGAGCCTCGCGGCCTTTTTCCCTCCAGGTTTTTGCGCGGAGGGGTCCGCAGGGCCCCTCCGTGGAAAAAGGTGGGTTAGACGTACGTGAACCACTCGTCGTGCTCGTCGGTCCGCCGCTCGACGAGATCGAAGAACGCCTGCTGGAGTTCCTCGGTCACCGGGCCGCGCGAGCCGTCGCCGATGACGACGTTGTCGACCTTCCGGATCGGCGTCACCTCCGCGGCGGTGCCGCTGAAGAACAGTTCGTCGGCGGTGTTGAGCTCTCCGCGGGAGATCGTCGCCTGATCGTGGACGGTGTAGCCGCGCTCGCGGGCCAGTTCGATGACCGTGTTGCGCGTGATGCCGTCGAGAATGCTCTCGGAGAGCCCGGGCGTGAAGATCTCGCCGTCGCGGACGAGGAAGATGTTCTCGCCGGGGCCCTCGGCGACGTGGCCCTCCTTGTTGAGGACGATGGCCTCGGTGTAGCCGTTCCGGCGGGCCTCCTCGCCGGCGAGCAGCGAGTTGACGTACAGGCCGGTCGTCTTCGCGTTCGTCGGGATCTGACTGGAGGCGTGTTTGCGCCACGAGGAGATCATCACCTCGACGCCGCGTTCGAGCGCCTCCTCGCCGAGGTACGCGCCCCACGGCCACGCCGCGATAGCGACGTTCACCGGGTTGTCCTTCGGACTGACGCCGAGGGAGCCGTAGCCGTAGAACGCGACCGGGCGGATGTAACACGATTCCAGTTCCTCGCGGCGGAGCAGTTCGAGCGTCGCTTCCGTGAGCTCCTCGCGGGTGTACGGAAGCTCCATATCGTACGGCTGTCCCGACTGGAAGAACCGCTCGAGGTGCTCCTCCCAGCGGAAGATCGCCGGGCCCCGCTCGGTGTCGTAACAGCGGACTCCCTCGAAAATACCGGAGCCGTAGTGTAGACCGTGCGTGAGAACGTGAACCGTCGCGTCGTCCCAATCGACGAACGAACCGTCCTGCCAGATCGTGTCGACGTCCATCTCCTCGAATCCCATACCCCGTCGTTTACGTCCTGGAGTATAAAACCCTACAGGACGGTCTGGAGGGGTCTACACGGGATCACGACCGGAAATCTGTCGAAGTTCCCCCGCAGAACGCCTCGGTCTCAGCGAAGTCGTTCGACGATGTCTGCGCCTTCGACGTAGATGAGACCGTTCCGGCGGGCGTATTCGAGCGCCGCGGCGGGCGTGCGCGCGCCGCCGGTGTCGGCGTCGAGCATCTCGCAGACGACGACCGCGGGAGGGAGCCCGGCGGCCTCCGCGAGCGCGAGTCCCAGTTCCGTGTGGCCGCGCCGGTCGGCGAGTAACCCCGGCGCGCCGCGGAGGACGTGGACGTGGCCGGGCGTCCGGAACTCCGCGGCGAAGTCGTCGGCGTCGTACGCGCCGTCGGGGCGATGAACCGCAGCCGCCGCCGCGCCGAGGCGTCGGATCGTGAGCGCCCGGTCGTCGTCGGTGATCCCCGTGAACGTCTCGCGGTGATTCACCGGCAGCGAGAACGACGAGCGGTCGTCGTAGGCGAGGTCGTGGTCCGACGCGGCCGGGTGATCGAGCTCGTCCTCGAGAAACGGGAGGTCGACCGCGTCCGCGACCGCGTCCGAGACGGCGGCACAGATCAGTCCGCCGGCGTCCTGCCGGAGCCGGGCGACGGCGTCGGCGTCGACGGCCCCGGCGGGGTAGACGATGTCCGTCTCGCCCTCCCGGTCGGCGGCGTCGTGAATGAGCACCGGGGACCCGTCGCGAAACGCCGCCAGCGCGCGATCAACGGCGCTCTCGCCGGCCGTCTCGGTCGCGATGTCAGCCGTCGTGCGCGTCATCGAACCGACTCCACGCGGACGGAGACCTCGTCGCCGTCCGCAAGCCCGAGTTCGTCACGGAGCCGAGTTGGAGCGATGATCTCGAGTTGCGTCTCGTCGTGGTGGGTTCGCTCGGGGACAATGATGTGGGCCCGCTCGGCGGTCGCGTCCCCGCCCGTAACCGACGCGGCGTAGCACGTCGCCGGGCCGAACGTGCGCTCCTCGTCCTCCCACCCGTCGATAGAGACCCCGGCGAGAGACGACATCGCCGACTGGGCTCGAACGCTCACCTCGTCGAGGTCGACGTTGAGCGTGCCGGGGAACGGCTCATAGCCCAGCCGCTCCTCGAACTGCTCCATGTAGCCGGACAGCGAGATGTAGTGTCGGCCCTCGCCCATCCCGCTCGTGACGACGCCCTCGAGTTCGACCGTCGAGGCGTCCGGCCCCTCGAAGATCCGACGGTAGTGATCGTACTCGCGGTGCAGCGCCGCTTCGCCCGATTCCGTCAGCGATACCCACTGCCCGTCGGCGACGACATCGCGGTCGAGATGTCCCGCGCGTTCGAGTCGCTGCAGGCGTCGCGAGGCGGTCTGGCTCGACGCGTCGAGGCGGTCGGCGAGGCCCGAACAGGAGATCTTTACCGGGCCCGATCGGGCGCCCTCGAGCGCGACGAACTTCAACGCCGCCAGCTCGTCGTTCCCGACGGCGGAGACTGCCGATTCTGACATTAACGGGAGTTGGGATGCGTCCGTGTTAAGTATAACGCCTCTGGGATGCATCACAGATCTGTTAAAGAAAAACGTCCTCTGGTCGCCCCGGAACGCGGTAACGAATACGGTATTCGTTCCAGTTTTGTGAGCCCGCGGTCCTAAAGGCGTCGATGCCGGCGACCGCCGCTTCGGTCGGCCGGGCGGCCACAGCGTGTCGGGAGCGTTCGGAAAGGCCTTTAGCCGCCGTTCGAGAACGACGGGTATGTTCAGAGCCTTTCGTTCTGCGGTCGAGGACGCGGTCGAGGCGGCCCTCACCGCGCTTGATCTCCCGACGGACGATCTCGGCGTCGAGGAACCGCCGGAAGACGTCCCGGCCACGCTCGCCTCCAGTGTGGCGTTCCGACTCGCCGGCGAGGTCGGGGCGGCGCCGCCGTCGGTAGCGGCCGACATCGCCGCAGAGATCGATATCGATTCCTCGGAGTACATCGAGCGCGTCGACACGCAGGGCCCGTACGTGAACTTCTACGTCTCGGAGGCCTACTACGCCGACACGCTCTCGGCGGGCCGCGAGGCGACCCACGGGGCGCTGCCGTCCACCGGGAAGTCCGTCGTCGTCGAGCACACGAGCGCGAACCCGACCGGCCCCGTCCACGTGGGCCGCGCGCGGAACCCGATCTTCGGCGACGCGGTCGCCCGAGTGCTCGAGTTCGCCGGCAACGACGTCGAAACGCACTACTACGTCAACGACGCCGGCCGGCAGGTCGCCGTCTTCACGTGGGCCTACGAGACGTTCGAGGAATCGGACCTCCCGGAGCCAGAGCGGGACCGCGCGGACTACGATCTCGTCCGCTACTACCGGAGGGGGAACGAGTTCCTCGAATCCGCCGACGAGGTCGACGCCGAGGCCGCGGAGGCCGAGATCTCCGAGATTATGCAGGGACTCGAAGCGGGCGAGGAGGCGACGTACGACCGCGTCGCGGCCGTCGTCGATCAGGTGCTCGGCGGGATGCGGGAGTCGCTCGGGCGTCTCCCCGCCGAGTTCGATCGGTTCGTGAAGGAATCGAAGTTCCTCCGCAACGGCGACGCCGACGAGGTCGTCCGGCGGCTGAAGGCGTCGGACCACGCCGTCTACGAGGAGGACGCTTGGCAGCTCGACCTCTCGTCGTTCGGGTTGGAGAAGAACCTCGTCTTCCTCCGCTCGGACGACACGACGCTGTACACCACTCGCGACCTCGCGTACCACGAGTGGAAGTTCGCGAACTACGACGAGGCGGTGACGATCCTCGGCGAGGACCACAAACTGCAGGCCGAACAGCTCGAAGCGACCCTCGAGGTCCTCGGCAACGACACCGAGGCGCTCAGACAGACGTTCTACTCGTGGGTCAACCTCCCGGAGGGCGGGATGTCCACTCGCGAGGGGACCGGCGTCGACCTCGACGACCTGCTCGATGAGTCGATTCGACGCGCCCGCGAGGAGGTCGAGTCCCGCCTCGACTCCCGCATCCGCGACGACGAACTCACCGAGGACGACGTCGATCGAATCGCCCGACAGGTCGGCATCGGGGCCGTCCGGTACGACATCGTCTCGAAACAGCCGACGAAGGGAATCACCTTCGAGTGGGACCGCGCCCTCGACTTCGAGGCGCAGTCGGCCCCCTACGTACAGTACGTCCACGCGCGCTGCTGCGGGATCGAAAGCGAGGCGGCCGACGCCGGCATCGACGCCTCCGCGGACGCCTCAGTGCTCGACACGGACGCCGAACGCGCGCTCTTGGCCGACATCGCGCGCTTCCCCGCCGTGATCGAGCAGGCCGCAGACGACCTCGAACCTCACGTCGTCGCCACGTTCGCCCGCGAGTTCGCCGAGACGTTCAACACGTTCTACCGCGAGTGTTCGGTGCTCAACGCCGACGACCCCGAGGTCGCGGCCGCTCGGCTCGGAGCGGTCCAGGCTTCGCGGCACACGATCGCAAACGCGCTCGACGTCATCGGGATCGAAGCGCCCGACTCGATGTAGCGTCGCGCTCCGGCGCTTCGGCCCAATTGAGAGCGCTACCGCTCAAATCGAGACAGACGGAGCGGGTATCGCCGTGACGCGCGTGGTCAGAGTAGGGGTAACGCGATCATTCCGGGCATAAGCGATCCGCCGACAGCGATCACCGTCGCCGCCCCGGCGCCGAGCGCCAAGAGGAGGAACAGGACGAGCCACCAGAACGGAACGCGCGAGTTGTCGTCTGCCATATCGACAGCTCACCGTACCCACATAAAAGAAGCTCCCGCTTCCGACGCCGTCACCCGAAGAACCGGCTGAACAGTCCCTTCCGACCGCTGTCGCCGTCGTCCGCGGATTCATCGTCGCTCTCGGCGTCATCCCCGTCTCGCTCGTCGCTGTCGGTTTCGTCGCTGTCGGTTTCGTCGCCTCCCTCGCCCGCCTCCCCTCCGGTGGGTGCCGCGTCGCCGTTGTCGCTCGCGACCGGTTTCTCGCCTCCGTCAGAGTCGTCACGTTCGTCGGTCGCCTCGGGATCAGGCGCCGGTTCGCCCTCGTCGGCCGATACCGACGGCTCCCCGTCGTCGGTGAGCGACGTCCTGTACACCCCGGTGTCAGTGTCGCCGGCGTGATCAGGAGCGCCGGATCCGACCGACGTGATCTCGTCGGGATCGGCGGGCTCGACGAGCGGATCCGGACCGTCCGATTCGGGATCCGGATCGGCCGGGTCGGGGTCCAAATCGGTCGATTCGGGGGACGACTCAGCCGCGACGGTGGGCGTCCCTTCCCCGCTGGATTCGTCGTCCGATTCGGGCTCGGCCGCCGCGTCCGCAGTCGAGGGGGCGTCAGACGGCTCGTCGGTCTCCTCCGACGCGGCCACCTCCGGTGGGAGGTCCTCCTCGTGAGAGCCGGCCACGACGATGTCTTCTTCGGCGTCGCCAGCCGACGGCTCGGCCGTCGCTGACTCACCGGACTCGGTCCCGTCAGCCGTCTCGGCCGCTGCCGTTGCGTCCGGCGTCGACGCGTCCGAATTGCCTTGGTCGTCCGAATCGCCTTGGTCGTCCGAATCGCCCTGGCCGTTCGATTCGGCCCGGTCGTCCGGATCCGTCTGCTCGGACTCGGACGCCGACTCGATTCCGAGGTCCGCGCCGGTGAGCGTCGTCGCGAGAGCCCGAAATGCGGTCGCAGCGTCGCTCCCCGGAGCGAACGTCGTGAGCGGTTCGCCCGCGTCGGACGCGTGGCGGATCACGTCGGCGTCCGGAATCGCCACGAGGACCTCGACGTCGAGCAGGTCGGCGACGAGGTCGCTGTCGGCGTCTGACGGGTCGGCGCGCGTGAGCGCGACCCCGGCGACGGGGACGCCGAGGCGGTCGGCCACCTGTCGGCTCTTGTCGGTGTCTCCGAGGGCGTCGCGGGTCGGCGTCGAGACGAGGAGCGCCTCGTCGACGCGCGTCAGCGGCACCACGGTGTCGTTGCTCAGCCCGGCGCCCGTGTCGACGAAGACGTACTCGAACTCGTCGCCGAGCGCGTCGAGTACCGCCCCGAGTTCCTCCGGGTCCGCACGCGCGAACGCGTCGAGTTCGGGCGATCCGGGGACGACCGCCATCCCGTGTGGCCCCTCGTAGATCGCGTCCGCGACGTCCGCGTCCCCCGCGAGCACGTCGTGGAGCGTCACGTCGCCGACGCCCACGCCGAGCACGCTCGCGAGGTTGGCCATCCCGAGGTCGCCGTCGACGACCGCGACGCTCGACCCGCCAGCGGCCAACGCCGCGGCGACGTTCGCTGCCGTCGTCGTCTTGCCGACCCCCCCTTTCGCACTGACGACTGCGTACACCCGTCCCATAGTTTCGTTCCGAGTCTCCCGCGTCGGGGATATAAATCTGTCCGGGGGTCCGGGCGTCGGTCCACCGCGGCCGACCGACACTAACTTACCACCTGGAAGGACTAATACGGATAATGAGCACCGACGCCGACGAGGTGAACGAGGACCGCCGGAAGTACGAGTTCCGGAAGGTCATCGAGGAACTCAAAGAGTACGAGGGTTCCGGCACGCAGCTCGTCACGATCTACATTCCCCCCGATAAGCAGATCTCCGACGTCGTCGCCCACGTCACCCAGGAGCACTCGGAGGCGTCCAACATCAAGTCCAAACAGACTCGGACGAACGTGCAGGACGCGCTCACGTCGATCAAAGACCGGCTCCGCTACTACGACACCTTCCCGCCCGACAACGGGATCGTCCTCTTCTCGGGCGCCGTCAACTCCGGCGGCGGGCAGACGGACATGGTCACGCGGGCGCTCGATAGCCCGCCGGAACCGATCCAGTCGTTCCGCTATCACTGCGATTCGGACTTCCTCACCGAGCCGTTGGAGGACATGCTGACCGACAAGGGCCTCTTCGGCCTGATCGTCCTCGATCGACGCGAGGCGAACGTCGGCTGGCTGAAGGGAAAGCGCGTCGAACCCGTCAAGTCCGCGTCGTCGCTGGTCCCGGGCAAACAGCGGAAAGGTGGACAGTCAGCCCAGCGGTTCGCCCGCCTGCGGCTGGAGGCCATCGACAACTTCTATCAGGAGGTCGCCGGGATGGCCGACGACCTGTTCGTCCCGAAGCGCCACGAGATGGACGGCGTCCTCGTCGGCGGCCCCTCGCCGACGAAGGACGAGTTCCTCGACGGCGACTACCTCCACCACGAGCTCCGAGACCTCGTCAGGGGGAAATTCGACGTCTCCTACACCGACGAGTCGGGGCTGTACGACCTCGTCGACGCCGCACAGGAAGTCCTCGCCGACCAGGAGGTGATGAAGGACAAATCCCAGATGGAGGAGTTCTTCAAGAAGCTCCACACCGGCGAGGAGGCGACCTACGGCTTCGAGCCGACCCGTAAGAACCTGATGATGGGGTCGGTCGACCGACTGTTGCTCTCGGAGGACCTCCGCTCTGACGTCGTGATCTACGAGTGCCCGAACGACCACGAGGAGTACGAGGTCATCGATCGCCGGCACAACGACCCCGGGCACGTCTGCAGCGAGTGCGGCGAGGAGGCCGAGAAGGTCGACCGCGAGGACGTGATCGAACACCTGATGGATATCGCCGAACAGCGCGGCACCGAGACCAAGTTCATCTCCACCGATTTCGAGAAGGGCGAACAGCTCTACGACGCCTTCGGCGGGGTTGCGGGGATTCTGCGGTACTCGACCGGCGTCTAAACACGCACCTTTTACTGCGCTCGCCTTCGGCTCGCTGGTAAAAGCTGCACTAAAAGCCTGCGAGCCTCCCTTCGGTCGGCTCTGGGCTCGCCTTCGGCGAGTGAACCGGCGACCTTCCGGGCTCTTCGAGCCGCTCGGTCGCCGGATAACAGCTCCGACGATTACCCGATAGTTTTCGCCGTCCTGAGTGGTTCCTCAAACGTGATTTCAGGGTTATTCGGGACGAATTAGCTACGTAAATAAGTATAGTAGCGTTTGCAACTGAGTGCGCATTCGATCGCACGCCGTCGTGCGATCAGATGCGTGACGACGTGCAAACGCTACTATATGCAGATCTATAGTTTCGGATGACTGAATTCAGGTTGTATTTTTGAGTTCTGCGATCCCATACACGACTCCTTTCTGAATACTGGATAGATCCGCTTCATCCGTAGGCTTTTCAGTTAAGTGATGAACAGGATTTCTTATGGATTGGTCCTCTGTCACGCGATACCGCGGTGAGGCCGCAATCATCGTCGGCTTCATCTTGCTTCTGAACCCGCTAGTCGTGGGCGCGTTTGACATCGGTGACCCAGACAGGTATCGATACGAGGCCAGTGAAGTCTCGTTCGCCGCGAACGGCACCTACACGTTCTCCACCCATCCCGTTCCCCTTGACTCCGATGTGGCGTGTTTTGGTGATGAACCGAGTCGTTCCTGTGTTCTTGAGCGAGCTATCCATACCAACGGGGGTATCACGTACGATGGACCCACGAAACAGTTCATTAACAACAAATACAGTTATGTCCATATCTGGGAAGAAGGATTCTTCCGGCCCGTTAGCGAGGAGCGGCCAAACGGGACTGTCTGGTACGGGCTTGAGGCCGTCTCACAAGAGGAAGCACTCAGATATATCGCTACCCCTCTGGAAAGAACTAACAAAGGCGTCCGAACCGCGATCGAAACAGGCTCCTACGAAACATCCGACGAACTCTCAGGTGATCACGAACTCGTTCAGGCCGATAACAGCTACTACGTCGTCTCTCCGACCGTGGTTCAAGAACATCGGGGGACAGAGCGAAGCCTCACAGTCGTCGTATTCCAGTGGCTGCTGGGAATTACTGGTGCAATACTGATTCTCCGCGAACAACGTCACCGCATCGAATAACTCACTATCCATCAACTGGAATCCCGATAGACTACTACATACCTGTGCTATATTGATCGGTTCGGATTAACTGTCACTGAAACACACTGTTCGCTTTCCACACGGCCAGCCGATCAGTAATCGAGCAGCGATTCGAGCTGTCGGCGGCGACGCTCTAAGTCGGCGTGCGCCTCGACAGACCCGTCGGCCGCGAGTCGATCGAGCGCGAGGAAGACGTCGGCGCCGGTTGCCTCCGCGTATTCGACGAGCGACTGGATCGCCCGCCGATCGGTCGCGAGCGAGTCGAGACGGCCGAGAAGCAGGATCAACGCGGCGCCGCCGTCGCCGTCGGGGATCGCTTCCGGGAGGTCCGCTGCTTCCCCGCCGCCCTCGGCGACCGCGTCGTCAGCGGCGGCGTACGTCCGGAGACAGCGCGGGCAGCATTCGACGACAGCCGCCCCGTCGGGGCTGTGTGCGCGAAGCCGATCGGGGACGTCGACGCCGACGAGCGGACGGTCGCAGTTGGGGCAGTGCTCGGACATACGCGGCGCTACGGCGGCCGCGGTGAAAGGCGCTGTCACCGGCGGTCGTCGGGGCGTGTCCGATGCTCGGAGACGCGGCGCGTACCAGACCGGTACCCCTATTCGCGCCGGATCCGTACGCGGAGGCGAGAAATGGCCTCGGATGCACGCTCGGTCCCGCTCGACGATCCGCGGACGCACCTCCGCGCGCTCGGCGGCGCGTTCGTCGTCGTCGCGCTCGTCGTCCTCGTCGCGTCGATCACCGTCTCGCTTGGCTACCCGCTGCTCGACGCCGCCGGAATCGGCCGAGAGAGCGCGCTCGGACTGGCGCTGCAGAGCGCCTTTCAGTTCATCGGGTTCGGCGTCGCCGGCGTCGGGTACCTCCTCGTGACAGACCAGACCGACCTCGTCCCGATCCGGGCGCCGACGCGGCGGGACCTGACGTGGCTCGTCGGCGGATTCCTCGCGCTGTTGGCGATGTACGCCGGGATAGTCGGCGTGCTCACCGCGTTCGGGATCCAGGGCGGCGACAGCGTGATCGTCGAGCAGGGGAGCGGACAGCCCGTCTACTTCCTCTATCTGATTCCGGTGACGGTCCTGCTCGTGGGGCCAACAGAGGAACTGATCTTCCGCGGCATCGTCCAGGGGCTGTTCCGCCGCGCGTACGGGTCCGCGGTCGCGGTCGCCGGCGCGAGCGCCGTCTTCGCGGCCGTTCACATCAGTTCCTACAGCGGCGAGGGCGCGCTCGCGACGCTCGCGACCATCCTGATTCTCGGAGGGGCTCTCGGCGTGCTCTACGAGAAGAGCCAGAATCTGCTCGTGCCGGCCGTCGTTCACGGCCTCTTCAACACGGCCCAGTTCGTCGGCGTCTACGCGACGGCGACCGGGCTCGTCGGCGGCTAAGCGATCTCTCTCCGTCGACCACCCACCGAGTGGGCCGTCAGGCCGGGTTCTTCCGAGCGAGGTCCGTCCCGCAGATCGGACAGCGCTCGCGGTGCTCGTCGAACTCCCGCCCGCATCCTTGACACTGGAACGTCCACTCGCGCGTCTCGGAGATGCCGTCGCGGGCGATCACGGTGACCTCGACGTCGACGCGCTCTGCGACGTTCTGCATCGCGTAATCGTCGGTGACGAGGACGCCGTCGAGCTCGAACGCGGCGGCGAGAAGCCTGACGTCAGTTTCTGAGAGCGTCTCGGCGTCACCGGTCTCCCGTGCCGCTCGACGGATCTTCTCGACGGTGCCGCCGGCGGGGATGTGGATGTGCATCCCCGACCCCTCGTCTGCGTCGAAGCGGTAGGACGCCTCTCCCTCGAGCTCCTCTCGGACCATCGGGATGGAGGCGATGTCGTCTGTGGTGTGGTACTCGTGAATGAACGCTGAAGAATCGAGAACGTGCATCTGAGTTCGTTCGGGTTACTGTTTCACGACGATGGCGTCGTCGACGTTCCGGACCCGCGAAACCGGGATGTTGAGCGTCTCCTCACCGTCTTCGTCCGACGTCGCAAAGGGGAGTTGATCGGGATCGATGTCCTCGTACGGGGAGACGAAGAGGTCGCTTATCGTCCCCGTCTTGACGTTCATATCGATGTTGTGCAGGACCCCGATGTACGTTCCCTTCGAGGTCATCACTTCTTTCCCGGAGAGGTTCTCCGCGAGTTCGTCCGGCATACCCCACGATACTTCGTAGGGTCACATAAACGCCACGGGCGACCACAGCCCGGCGGCAGACGACTGTCACACGACGGGGGATACGCTCGCGACACCCGGACCCGAATCCGGCTGAGTCCTGAACGCGGCCGAGTCCCGAATCCGGCTGAGTTCCGAGCGCTTCCGAGCCCCGAATGCGGCCGAGCCCGCTCCCGTGTCCGAACGCGGCCGAGCGACGCCGTCCACGGATGACGATGGACTTAACTACAGCCCAGCAGTGTTCTACAGACAAGGAACTTCTCCGGGGAGATTCTCTATGTCTGACACCGACGCCGACGCCGCCTCCACAGCCGAACCGACAGCGCTACGGACACCGATCGTCGCCGTCCTCGGGCACGTCGACCACGGGAAGACGACGCTGCTCGATACGATCCGCGGCTCGGCGGTGAGCGAGGGCGAAGCCGGGGCGATCACCCAGCACATCGGCGCGACGGCCGTCCCGCTGGAAACCGTCTCGGAGATGGCCGGGAGCCTCGTCGACCCGACCGACTTCGACCTCCCCGGACTGCTCTTCATCGACACGCCGGGGCATCACTCGTTCACGACCCTCCGCTCGCGCGGGGGCGCGCTGGCCGACATCGCTGTCGTCGTCGTCGACGTCAACGACGGGTTCCAACCCCAGACGATCGAGGCCCTCGAGATCCTCCAGCGGACCGGCACACCGTTCATCGTCGCCGCGAACAAGATCGACACGACGCCGGGGTGGAACCCCAACGAGGGCGCGCCCATCCAAGAGACGTACGAGGAGCAGTCACAGAGCGCCCGGAGCCGACTCGACGAGAACCTCTATGAGATCATCGGCGATCTCTCCGACGAGGGCTTCTCCGCGGACCTGTACTGGCGCGTGCAGAACTTCACGAAGAACGTCGGCGTCGTCCCCCTCTCCGCGATCACGAGCGAGGGGGTTCCGGACCTGCTGGCGGTCCTGATGGGGCTCTCACAGCGCTATATGAAAGAGCAGATGGCCGTCGACGTCACCGGCCCCGGCGCGGGGACGGTCCTCGAAGTCAAAGACGAGCGGGGCTTCGGCGCGACCGTCGACGTCGTCCTCTACGACGGGAGCATCCGCGCGGACGACGTGATCGTCGTCGGGGGGACCGACGGCCCGATCGTGACCGAGGTACGGGCGCTCCTGCAACCGCGCCCGAACGCGGAGATACGGGTCGAAAAGCGCTTCGAGAAGGTCGATGAGGTCCGCGCCGCCGCGGGGATCAAGATCGCCGCGCCCGAGCTCGACGAGGCGATGGCGGGCGCGCCGATCCGCGTCGTTCGCGACCGGGACCGCGACGCGGTCGTCGACGAGGTCGAAGCCGAGCTCGCCGACATTCAGGTCACCACCGAGGAGGACGGCGTCGTCGTCAAAGCCGACACGCTCGGGAGCCTTGAGGCGATCGCGAACGCGCTCCGGGAGGCCGAGGTGCCGATCCTCCGCGCGGAGGTCGGCGACATCGCCCCGCGCGACGTCACCGTCGCCTCGACCGCCGGCGAGGAGAAACACCGCGTCATCCTCGGCTTCAACGTCGAGGTGCTCCCGAACGCCGACGATGACCTCGAAGACAGCGAGGTGCGGCTGTTCGACGACGACGTGATCTACCAGCTCATCGAGGAGTACGAGGGGTACGTCGAGGAGCTCGAGCGCGCCCAACAGGAGACCGTGCTGGACAAGATCGTCCGGCCGTGTCGCTTCCGCGTCCTCGAGGACCACGTCTTCCGGCAGTCCGATCCCGCCGTCGTCGGCGTCGAGGTGCTCTCGGGGACGCTGAAGAACAACCAGAACGTCGTGAAGTGGGAGGGCAACGAGCCGACCCGCGTCGGGCAGCTCTCGGGCATTCAAGAGCAGGGAGAAGACGTCTCGGAGGCGCGCTCGGGCACGCGCGTCTCCGTCGCCATCGACGGACCGACCGTCGGGCGGCAGATCGACGAGGGCGACGAGCTCTGGATCGACCTCCCCGAAAAGCACGCGAAGATCCTCGAACAGGAGCTGACCGACGACATCCCCGCCGACGAGCTCGAGGCGCTGACGAGCTATCTCAACAAACACCGCAAGCGCGATCCGTTCTGGGGCAAGTAGGCCGAACGGAGGACTGTATTGTACGTCGAAACGCCCCGACCGCTCGTCTTGGCCGTCCTCTTCGCGCTTCTCATCGGTTACGGCGGGCTGTGGCTCACGGACCTCCCGCCCGCCCTGTTCGTCGTGATCGTCGCCGCCGCCGGGATCGTCGCATCGCTACTGATCCGGAAGTCCCTCACAATGGACGAGTGAAACGAGTCGCAGTCGCGCCCGCTATCGCGCCGTCGGCGTCAGTCCGTCTCCGACGGTGTTCATCACCTGGAGCGCCGCCGAGGCAGCGAGCCCGCGGGCCACCTCGTCGCGGTCCTCGTCGGTGAGCCCGGATTCGAGGTCCTCCTCGTCGGGTGTGAAGCCCGCGCTGACAGGGCGGCCGGCGGGCGGCCGGACCGCCACCGTGGCCTGCGGCCCGTTCGCGCCGTAGGAGAGTTCAGAGCCGACGGCGTAGCCTTCGGGGAGGTACGCCTCCGTTCGGGAGACGATCCCCGCGACGGCTGTTCGAAGCTGTCGTACTTGCGTCGCCGAGAGGTTGACGTCCTCGGGACGGCCCGCGTCCACGACGCCGGGAGCACCCGCATAGGGATTGTTTCCGTTCATTTCTGAGTGTCGTTGCGTGTAGGGCTAGACGACTGATAAAGGCGTCGGCGGGATCTGCGCGTCGCACAACCGCCGCGTCGAGGGACCGGTTCTCTCGGACGAACACCCTCGAAAAGTCGATTCACCGCACCTCATACTGATTACTCTCGTCTCTGCCCGCCGAGCGCCGTCGGCAGGGGTGGCGCTCGGCAGTGAAAAGTGAGAGTAATCAGTATCAGAAGATCGACTCGCTCTGGCCGTAGACGGCGAGCGTGACCGCCGTGGTGTACCCCTCGCCGTCGGCCTCCGCGGTCGTGACGGCGACCTGTTCGTCGGTGAGCTCCCACTCTCGGAGGTCGCCGCCGGCGTCAAGCCCCACCTCGACGGTTCGGCGGACCGTCGCCGGGTCCTCGCCGGCGGCCTCGTAGAACAGTCCCGGTCCAGCGCCCGTCGCCCAGCCGAGTCCTGCCGAGACGGTGCCGACGCCGCCGGTCGTCGCCCGCGCCTCGACGACGGTGAGTCGGTTCCCCGCCGGCCCGAGGTCCGGCGCGGTCCCGACCTCCTCGACGGTCGCCGCCGCGGGGATCACCGAGGAGACGGCGACGAGGTTGTAGTTGTGGACGTTCGCGGCCGCGAGGGCGGCGTCGTAGGAGGCCATCTCCGTGGGTGCCTCGCCAACGCCGCGAACGACCCGGATAGTGCTCATACCCGAGAACGACGGCGCGAAGAATAAGCGGTTACGGATTCGGACGGCGGGACGCTCGGATTCGGACGGCGAGCCGTCAGTACTGATAGGTCGTCGGCCCCGGAATCGTCGTCTGCGCGTCGGCGTCTTCGATCTTCTCGTAGGCGTCGTCGAAGTCCTGCCGGCGGATTTCGGTGCGGCCGTCGCGGATGGCGAACATCCCTGCCTCGGTCGCCAGCGCGGCGATGTCGGCCCCGGAGTACTCTTCGAGCGACGCCGCGAGGTCCGCGAAGTCGACATCGTCTGCGACGTTCATATCGCGGGTGTGGATCCTGAGGACCTGCTCGCGCCCCTCGGCGTCGGGCTTGGGGACCTCGATGAGGCGGTCGAAGCGGCCGGGGCGGAGGATCGCCTCGTCGAGCATGTCGAAGCGGTTCGTCGCCGCCATGATCCGAATGTCGCCGCGCTCGTCGAAGCCGTCCATCTCCGAGAGCAGCTGCATCATCGTCCGCTGGACCTCCGCGTCGCCGGAGGTCTTCGAGTCCGTCCGCTTGGAGGCGACGGCGTCGATCTCGTCGATGAAGATCACCGCGGGCTCGCGCTCGGCCGCGAGGTCGAAGAGGTCGCGGACGAGCCGGGAGCCCTCACCGATGAACTTCCGGACGAGCTCGGAGCCGGCCATCTTGATGAACGTCGCGTCGGTCTCGTTGGCGACGGCCTTCGCGAGCATCGTCTTGCCCGTTCCCGGGGGGCCGTACAGGAGCACGCCCGAGGGCGGGTCGACCCCGACGGCCTCGAACAGCTCCGGGTTCGTGAGCGGCTCTTCGACCGCCTCGCGGACCTCCCGGATCTGGTCGTCGATCCCGCCGATGTCGTCGTAGGAGACCATCGGGGAGGCGTCGATCTCCATCGCCTGCGCGCGCGAGTCGGTCTCGTCGTCCAGCAACTGCTGGATCGCGAAGGAGTCGTTTATCGCGACCCGATCGCCGGCTTCGATCTCGGCGTCGAGGTGCGGCGACGCGTCCGTCAACACCTCTTGGTTGTTGCCGTGCTGTTTGATCACGATCCCGTCGTCCGTCACTTCCTCGACGGTCGCCAAGTACAGCGAGGAGGTCTTCAGCGTATCGTTGCGTCGCTTGAGCTGTTGGACCTCCGCTTTGAGCTCCTCGCGGCGGTCGGTCGCCGACGCGAGCCGCTCGTCGAGCTCCTCGCTGACGGTGAGGAGGCGTTCGTAGTGCTGGCGGATCGCCGACAGCCGTTCGGCGTCCGACATCTCTGGGTCGAGGTCCAGACTCGGGGTATCTGGGAGCGACGGACTCCGGGACATCAGTTAACCGCCCTTAGGGGTGGGCGTAAATGTGCCTTTGGGTAGGCCCGATATTCTGCGGGTGTCGACGGCGTCGGTTTCCGGCCGTCCAACCCCGTCTCAAAGGGATCGGCGTACGTCCTGACCGGTTCTCGCCGCCCCGTCCGGCGAAAATCGATGAACAGGTAGGATACTCCCGCTCCTCCTGTCTGTTCTCACTGTGTCCCGGTGCGCGCCCGCCCCGTTGAGAGCGCTCACCGGTACGAGACGAGAATAATCATCGGTCTTCGGTCCGCTCGCCCTGATAGGCGCCGTCGTAGACGTCCTCGTGTGCGGCCTCCGCGAGAACGAGTTGTGCAACGCGCGCGCCGCGTTCGAGCCGTATCGGGTGGTGGACCTGCAGCAGACCCTCACCTCGGCCCTCGTAGCCGGCGTCCCAGACGGCCGTGTTGAGCATACAGGAGTTCCGCATCAACGTCGACCGGGGGTACAGAAATCCGACGTGGTTATCGGGAATCGAGATCGTTTCGGCGTACTGGAGGATGTAGCCCCCCCGGTCGAGGTGAAACTCTCCCTCGTCGTCTGCGACGGGTTCGCGTGCGCCCACTGACTTGCCGTCGACGCCGACGCGCCCCGGCTCTCGCTGCTCGAGGACGTCGCCGAGTGTGAGGTCGACGCCGTTCGGCTGTACTTGCGCGTCGTCGATCGGATCGATACGAGTCGCGACGAAGGAACCGGCGCGGAACATACCGACGGAACCGATCCCCGAGCGCAAAACCGTGTCGCTACCGGTCGGCCACCTCGGGGCGAATCGCTACCGCAGTCAGGCCGCCGTAGCCGGGTCTCCGCCGAGATCGGTGTCGGCGGAACGAAAAAAGCGGCCGACGGCGACGGTGGTTGTTCGTATCGAATTAGGTCTCTATATGTGTATAAGGATCATATATCCGGCCTCAAACACGCGGGATTTATAATCGTAGACGGCCGACCCACGGACGTTATGGGACAGACGCTTACGGAACAAATTCTCGACGACCACCTCGTCGAGGGAGAGCTCGAGCCCGGAGAGGAGATCGGGATCGAGATCGATCAGGTACTCGCACAGGACACGACCGGCACGATGGTGTGGCTGCAGTTCGAGGCGCTCGAGCTGGACGAGGTCCAGACCGAGCTGGCCGCGCAGTACTGCGACCACCAGACGTACCAGTTCGACTTCAAGAACACCGACGACCACCGCTTCCTGCGTTCTGCGGCCGGCACCTACGGCGCGTACTTCTCCCGCCCGGGCAACGGCATCTGCCACAACGTCCACAAGGAGAACTTCGCCGCGCCCGGCAAGACGCTGCTCGGCTCTGACTCGCACACGCCGACGCCCGGCGGCCTCGGCCAGCTCGCGATCGGTGCGGGCGGTCTCGACATCTCCGTCGCGATGGGCGGCGGCGCGTACTACGTCGAGATGCCGGAGGTCGTCAACGTCCGCCTCGAGGGCGAGCTCCCCGAGTGGTCGACCGCGAAGGACGTCATCCTCGAGATGCTCCGCCGGCTGTCCGTAAAGGGCGGCGTCGGCAAGGTCTTCGAGTACACCGGCCCCGGCGTCGAGACGCTCTCGGTGCCGGAGCGGACGACGATCACCAACATGGGCACCGAACTCGGCGCGACGTCGTCGATCTTCCCGACCGACGAGGAGACCCGCGATTACCTCGCCCGGCAGGGCCGCGAGGACGAGTACGTCGAGCTCTCGCCCGACGAGGACGCCGAGTACGCCGACGAGATCGTCATCGACCTCTCCGACATAGAACCGCTCATCGCCGCGCCGTCGATGCCCGACAAGGTCGTCCCCGTCCGAGAGGCCGCGGGCGAGTCCGTCGAGCAAGTGATGGTCGGCTCCTGTACGAACGGCGGCTACGAGGACATCCTCCCGGCCGCGAAGATGGTCGAAGGCCGCGAGGTCGACATGAAGACCGAGATGATCGTCGCGCCCGGCTCGAAGCAGGCCTCGGAGATCCTCGCCCGTCAGGGCTGGACCGCCGAGATGATGGCCGCCGGCGTCAACTTCTCGGAGGCGACCTGCGGTGCGTGTATCGGCATCGGTCACGTCCCCGCCTCCGACTCCGTCTCGCTGCGGACCTTCAACCGCAACTTCGAGGGTCGCTCGGGCATCGAGGACGACTCCGTCTACCTCTGCTCGCCGGAGGTCGCCGCCGCCGCGGCGATCAAAGGCGAGATCGTCGATCCGCGAGACCTCGCGGAGGAACTCGGCGACCTCGAGGCCCCCGGCGTCGAACTGCCGGACGCGTACGACGGCTCGAAGACCGACATCATCGAGCCCGACGAGGCCGTCGACGACGGACTCGTCAAGGGGCCGAACATCGGCTCTGCGCCGATCGGCGAACCGCTCGAGGCCGACATTCAGGGTGAAGTGCTCCTGAAGATGGAAGACAACATCACGACGGACCACATCATCCCCGCGACGTCGGACATCCTCAAGTACCGCTCGAACATCGAGAAGCTCTCGGAGTTCACGCTCTCGCGCGTCGACGACACGTTCGCACAGCGCGCGCTCGACTCCCCCGGTGGCGTCCTCGTCGCCGGCGAGAACTACGGACAGGGCTCCTCGCGCGAGCACGCCGCGATGTGCCCGCAGTTCCTCGGCATCGAGGCCGTCCTCGCGCAGTCGTTCGCCCGCATCCACAAGGCGAACCTGTTCAACTTCGGGATCGTCCCGCTGGCGATCGACGAGGAGACCTACCAGAAGATCGATCAGGGTGACGACGTCGAGATCGTCACCGACGTCGCCGAGGCCGTCGCCAACGGCGAGACCGAGTTCACCGTTCGCGTGAACGACAACTGGGAGGCCACCGCCGAACTCGACGCCTCCGAGCGCGAGCGCGGTATCCTCAAAGCGGGCGGTAAGCTCCGCCTCACGAAGGAGCAGTACGCCCAGGACGACAGCGGCGCGACGCCCGCGGACGACTGATACTGATTGCTCTCGCCGTGTCCCGGTGAGTGCCCGCCCCGTTGACGGCGCGCACGGGGACACGACAGGGTCAATCAGTAGAGCGGACGACCAACCGATCGGTTTTTTTGACGTCACCGCGACGAGCGGCAGCGCTCGACGCGGAGTCAGCGGACTTTTGCCGCACAGGCACCTATCGGAGCGCGTGAGCGACACGTCCGGCGACGAGAGCGTCCGACGGAAGCGAGACGGCTCCGAAACCGCGTCCGGGTCGTCGGTCACCGTTCGACCCGCCGACCGCGCGGACCTGCTCGACGTCCTCCGGATCGAACGGCGTTCCTTCTCGGAGCCGTGGCCCTACGCCGCGTTCGAGTCGCTGCTCGACGCCCCGGCCTTTCTGGTCGCCGTCGGCGACGGCGTCGACGGCGAGTGCACGGTGCTCGGGTACGTCGTCGGCGACGTGATGCCGAATCACGGCCGCGACATCGGCCACATCAAGGACCTCGCCGTCCGCCCCGACGCCCGCGGCGCGGGGATCGGCCGGCGGCTGCTCCGCGAGGGGCTCTTCGGGCTCGCGCTGGCGGGCGCGGCGGTGGCGAAACTCGAGGTCCGCGAGGGCAACGACCCCGCGCGGTCGCTGTACCGCGAGATGGGCTTCGAGCCGACGCGACGCGTCCCCGGCTACTACGCCGACGGCGAGGACGCGCTGTTGCTCGTGGTCGACCTCGAGGGCTGGGCCGGAGGCGAGTGAGCGCGCCGGTCTGATCCGTCACTCGCTCTCGGCCGAAACCACACGCCCTTGTACTGCGACGACGTACGCGGGGGTATGGGCTTCGCCTGTCCCGTCTGTGAGACCCCTCAGCAGGACGCGACGCATCTCGCGAACCACCTAGCGTTCACCGCGATGGTCCACAGCGACGGGCACGAGGCGTGGCTGGACGAACACGCGCCCGGGTGGGCGTCCGACGGGGAAGACGAACTCGCACAGAGGGTGGCCGAACTCGCCCCGGAGGCGGACTACGACCAAGTATTCGAGGACACCGCGCACGGGCACGGGGGTCGCGGAACCCAACACCATCACGGAACCGGGCACCACCACGGACGAGGCGAACCGGGGCGGTCCGACGGCGTCGACCCCGAGGTCGCGGCCGCCACCGGAGCGGGAACGCTCGACGAGGAAGCGCGGGCGATCCTCGAAGAGGCGCGCGAGATGACGGCGGAGATGCTCGAATCGGACTCGACAGCGGGCGAGGACGCTGCGGACGATAGCGAAAGCGACGCGGAGAGTCGGGACTCCGGATCGTAAGCTGGCGAACAGTCGGCACACCCGGTTTCCGACGCGGCCGCTTCCGGCCGGGACCCCACGCCGACGTGCCGAGCAACCGTAGCTCGACGCGGGGCGAACGCTACGTCACACGCCGTCTGGGCGCGTGTTCGCTTAAAAACCTACGCCGGAGCGAGACCCAAAGCGTTTGTGCGCGAGTCGACGACCCACGCGTATGGAGACCGAGGGGACGCTGTCGCCGGAGTCGCTCGCGGAGGCCCGCGAGGCGTTTTCGGCCGCCGGACCGACCGCAAAGCAGGTCGTCCGCGAGGCGGCGAAGGCGATGGAGTTCGACCGCGAGGAGTACACAGAGCGCGTGACGGGCGAGGTCGTCGAGCGCGCGCGAAACGTCGTCTTCGCCGACCGGCTGGCAGTTCACGTCGGCTCACGCGCCGCGTTCGACGCGTGGGTCGACGACCACCCCGACTACGAGGTGACGGAACTCGGCAGCGAAGACGTTGACCGCGTCGCGTGGCACGCCGCGCCCTTCGCCGAGGCGGTCGTCGCCGCGACGTTCCAAAACGAGCGCGAGGCCGCGGTGGGGACGCTCCGGCGACAGGCGTTCGCGCGGCTCTACCGACCGCGCTTCGAGGAGTCGGACGATGTCGACGCCGAGAGCGACACGTCCGAGTGACGCCGCACAGCGAGTCGCAGAGACACATCGTTAAGCCGTCGCCGACTGGAGACTGAGTATGACCGACGACGGACGCAGGCACGAGTCGCTCCCCGATCCCGAGTGGCCCGTCCACGAAGCAGTCACCGAGTACGAGACCGGCTGGTACACCGGCGGATACGACCTCGTAGAACAGCCGAACGGATCGACGAAGCGCTACTACTGGGCCGAACTCGCCACGGCCGTCGTCGTCGTCGCTGTGCAGGACGACTCGGTGGTCTTCGTCGAACAGTACCGGCCAACGATCCGCGAGACGCAGATGGAACTCCCCGCTGGTATCGTCGAGCGCGGGGAATCGTTCACCGGCGCGGCGACGCGCGAACTCTGTGAGGAAACCGGCTTCGCCGCCGAGAGCACAGCGCTCCTCGAGACGGTCTGGTGTTCGACTGGCGTCCTCCGGCACCAGCGGGGGTACGTCTTCGCGACGGATCTCTCCCCCGCCGAACAGAATCTCGATGCCAACGAGTTTCTGTCGGTCCATTCGATCCCCGTCGAGACGGCCCTCGAAACGGTACGCGCGGGGACACCGAACGACGCGACCCTGGAGGGTCTCCTGCTGGCACGAGCGGAAGGGCTCATCTGAGGGACCGACTACGGGAAACTGTTAACATATCGTCGCGTCGACCGTCCCGTATGGTCGACATCGGCGACGAGGCCCCCGACTTCACGCTTCCTATGGCCAGCGGCGAGGCCTACAACGATATGGAACCGTTCACGCTCTCGGCTGCGATTCCGGACGGGCCGACGGTCCTTGCGTTCTTTCCGGCCGCCTTCACCAGCGGCTGTACCGAAGAGATGTGCACCTTCCGAGACTCGATGGGGCTGTTCGACGACCTCGACGCGCAGGTGTACGGCGTGAGCGTCGATCTCCCGTTCTCGCAGAACGTCTGGATCCGCGAGGAGAGGCTGAACTTCTCGCTGCTCTCGGACTGGGACCACGAAGTGATCGACGACTACGACGTGGTCCTCGAAGATATATACGGGATGCTCGAAGTCGCAGAGCGGAGCGTCTTCGTCATCGACACCGACGGAGTGGTGACCTACAGGTGGGTCAGGGAGGGGGAGAACCCCGACTTCGACGAACTCGTCCGCGAGGTCGCCGACGCCGTGGCGGAAGCCGCCGGTACACGACGCTAAAGAAGGCGCGCGATCCGCACACGGACCGGACACACGGGGATCGAACGTCAGCGTTAACCCCGGCGACGGCCTGTTTTCGCTATGTTCGAAGATCGCCCGGACCGCGAGGAAGTCGTCCTCCTCGGCCGGTCGAACGTCGGGAAATCGACACTGATGCGGGAGCTGACCGGTCACTCGAAGTTCACGACCGGCGGAAAGCCGGGGGTGACGCGCTCGCCGAATCACTTCGATTGGAACTCGGAGAACTTCATGTTCACCGACCTCCCCGGATTCGGCTTCATGTCCGGCGTCGAGGAGGAGCGACGCGAGCAAATCAAAACAGACGTCGTCAGATACGTCGAATCGAACGCCGACGACGTCCTCGCGGCCGTGCTCGTCGTCGACGGGAAAAGCGCCGTCGACATAATCGACCGCCACTCCGGACCCGACGAGATCCCCCACGACGTCGAGCTGTTTCACTTCCTGTGGGAACTCGACGTGCCGACGGTCGTCGCGGTCAACAAGATGGACAAAGTCGACGACCGCGACGAGCGGCTGGACGCGCTGTGCGATCGGCTCGGCCTCCACCCGCCGTGGCAGCAGTGGCGTGAGACGATCGCACCGATCAGTGCGAAGCGAGGCGATATCGACGCGCTGAACGAGGCGCTCCGGACGCGATTTCACGAGCAGAAGCGCGACGACCTGCTGAAGTTCGTCAGTTGAGCCGACGCTCGCTGTGAATGGTGGCTCGGTGAAACGGTGTCATCACAAGGGGCTGAGTGGGGGTAACCCTCGTCATCGCCACCGTACGTCGTTCCGTACGCGTGGGTGAAGAATCTCTCGCTCCGGTGGTCGAAGGGGCCTGAGGGAAAGAGCGGGACGATCCGACGCTATGGGGTCTCACGCCTCCTGTTCTGCGTCCCACTCCGCGTTCTCGGCGTGCCGTTCGGCCAGTTCTCGCACGTCGGCCGCGTCGAGGAGTCCGTCTTCGGCTGCGATTCCGTCGATCAACCCCGCGGGGACCGCCTCGAACGTCGGCGCGTGGACGTTCACGTCGGCGTCGCCGTCATAGACGGCGTCCGCCGGCGAACGCTGAGTCAGCGGGGCCTCTCCCCGCCCCGCGTTCGCCCGCCCAGCCGGCTGCGTTTTGTCCGCCGCGGCCACGGCGTAGACGGGGGCGCCGTACTCCCGCGCCGCGAGCGCGAGCACCCGCGTCCCCGTTTTGTTCGCGACACCGCCGCTCGGCAGCAGCGAGTCAGCGCCGACGAGGACCGCGTCGATCTCTCGTGATGCAAGCGCCGTCGGGAGCGCCGCCTCGGTCGTGAGCGTCACGGCCGCGGCGGTCTCCTCGGCGGCCCACTCGGCGACGGCCACGCCCTCGCGTTCGGGGCGCGACTCGGCGACGAGCAGCGTTTCGGGCTCGAACGATTCGATCGCCGCGCGGACGGTTCCGGAGCGCGAGAGCGTCGCGACGGCCGTCGCGTCTGTCCCTCGAAGGAGAGCCGCGGCCGTCTCCGCCGCCTCCGCGTCGGCGTCGACCGCGGCATCGATCGCTTCGATCGCCCGTGTCACGACTGACTCCGCGCCGCCGGAAGGCCGGCGGACGTCAGCGAGAACGCGGTTTATGCGGTTCTCGATCGCCACCATCTCCGGGCGAGCGTCCCGGAGGTCGCGAGCGACTGCGGCGATCGACCGCCACGTCTCGTCCTCGTGATTCGCGCCTCCGCCGGTCGCGTCCTCGTCGGTTGCGCCGCGATCTGTCTCCTCCCCAGCGGTCGCGTTCGCGTGCGTCTCTGCGTCCGCGGCGGCGTCGCGGAGGACTTCCAGCGCGCGAACGGAGAGCCACGCCGAGCCGTGCGTTCGGTCCTCGCGGACGGACTCGACGGTCGGTCCGACTCGTCGCCACGTCTCCCAGAGCCGCGGCACCGTCTCGCGCTCTATGATCGCGGTGGGATCCACCCATTCGACGGCGGCGAGTTCCTCGTTCGGCGTCATCGCGCGGGTCCCACACTCGAAGAGAAACGGGTGAACGACGAAGTGACCCTCCGCGTCGTCGACGGCGAGCGGATCGCCGGCGCGGACGAGTTCGAGGGCCGCGCCCGTCAGGCCCACCTCCTCGCGGAGTTCGCGCCGCGCGTCGCGCTCGGCGTCGGAGGGGTCGCCCTCCACGTAGCCTGAAATCCCAGCCCAGCGACCCCGATACGTCCCGACCGCGTCGCTGCGACGGGCGAGAAGCACCTTCCCGCGCTCGCGGAGGAAGCACGTGACGACGTGTGCCATCACCGTCCGTTAGCGCCGGGGGAGAAACGGCTTTTCGGTGGGTCGGGCTCTGGGCGTCGCGGCAACCGTCAGCCACCGACGGTGCCAGTGTATCCGTTATCTGTCCGCTTTTTACCCGATGCGTTCGCATCGTGAGTATGGAACTGTTCGCCGTCCCCGACCTGCCCGAGATTCGGGCGGGTCACGACATCGCAGCGCTGGTCCGCGAGCGCGTCGACCTCCGGTCCGACGACGTCGTCTGCGTCGCGTCGACAGTCGTCTCGAAGGCGGAGGGCCGATGCGTCGACCTCGAGGACTTCCCGCCCGGCCCGCGGGCCCGCGAAGTAGCCGGCGCGCTCGCTGACCACACCGACGGAGAGACGGACCCCCGATTCGTCCAGGCAGTCCTCGAAGAGAGCGTCGAGGTCCTGATGGAGGCGCCCTTCCTCCTGACCGAGACGCGGTTCGGTCACATCACCGTCAACGCCGGCGTCGATCGCTCGAACGTCAGAGACGGAGACGTGCTGTTGCTTCCGAAGCGTCCCTCCGAGAGCGCCGCGCGGATCCGATCGGCGCTCCCGGCCGACCGCGTCGTCGTCACGGACACCAGCGGGCGGCCGTTCCGCCACGGCCAGCGCGGCGTCGCCATCGGCTGGGCCGGTCTCTCGCCCGGCCGCGACTGGCGCGGAGAGCCGGATCGAGACGGACGCGAACTCACGGTCACAGTGGAGAACGTCGCCGACGAACTCGCGGCGGCGGCGAACCTCGTGGCCGGCGAGGGCGACGCCGGAACGCCCGTCGTCGTCGCCCGCGACTTCGAGTGGGGCGCTCACGGTGAGAGCGACGCGCACTTCCGGGACGTCGAGTCCGATTTCGTCCGACAGGCGATCCGGGAGTGGTCCCCCGACTGGTAGGTGCGATTGAGACGGGGGCCGAGCCCGAAGGGTTCGACTGCCTCGCCGACTAGATTCTATACGAGAAGGATCCGCGCCGGGAGCCCCGAACGGCGGAGCCACTTCGATAGCGCGGAGCGCGTGTCGTTACTGAGGCCCGCGAACGGAAGCGGCGTCGGGCGCGCTCGCGCCGAGTCCGGTCAGCTGATTCACGAGCGCGCCGAGTACGAGGTACGCGAAGAACGCGACCGCGCCGGTGGTCAGCACCGCGCCGACGAGGAACGAGACCGAGGTAATCGGGTCCACGCCGAGGAGAACCTCGAAGAGGAAGATCCTGACGAGGTCGACGATGCTCGTGAGCAGCTGCGCGACGAAGTCGATGACCGTGACCATATCCGGCCGTTCGTTCGCCTCGTATATGTGTGTACGGAACTCTCTCGGCCGCCGGCGAGCCGCCACGGCTAAGCCGACGCCGCCACAGTGGTGTCGTATGGTGCGCGACCGGTCACTCGAGGAGTTTCTCAGCGAGGGGGCCGAAGCGTCCTCGGAGCCGACGACCGACGCCGACGACACCCTCGAGGAGGGCGTTGACGACGGGGACGAACGCGAATCCCCGGAAAACCGCGCCGGAGACGACGTCGACGCCGCGGTCTCGACGTATCGATGGGATCCCGACGGTATCGAGTGCGTCGGCTGCGAGCGGATCGTCGAGCGTGCGTGGACGCGGGAGCGCGATTTCGTCTGCTCGGACTGCAAGGCGTGGTGAGTCTCGCGTACCGTTCGGCCCGAGTGCGACGGCGGACTACTCGTATTTCCGACGGTTTTAATAGAACATCTATATTTCTATGGATATGTACGATTTAACAGGGTTTCAGCGCGACCTGCTGTACGTCATCGCCGGTCTCGACCAGCCGCACGGCCTCGCCGTGAAAGACGAACTCGACGAATACTACGAAAAAGAGATCCAGCACGGTCGGCTGTACCCGAATCTCGATACCCTCGTCCAGAAGGGACTCGTCGAAAAGGGCGAGCTGGACCGCCGAACGAACTTCTACAAGCTGACACGCCGCGGACAGCGAGAGATTTCGGCCCGTCAGGACTGGGAACAGCAGTACATCGGCTCCGAGTAGGTTCTCATTGATCGCCCGCCATCCCGAGAATATCAGTACGAGTGATATGATATCCTGCGTGAACGATTTGATGACTTCAAGTGGCGTGACGAGCTGCTCTGGATTCACCGTTCCGTCCGCTGCTCAGTAGCGTCGGATGGAACCTATTGTGGGATGTGTGCCGTTTCAATAGAGGGAAAATCTGAAGTCGACATTCATTACCATTTTCCAGTAAACTCACATCCCAGTCCTACTTTTTTCGAGAGCTCGGAGATATACCGTTTCTTGTCTTTCGAACTCAGATGCGTGAGCAAATAGTAACCGCCAGACATACGCTGATTCCCTTTCATTTGCTTTCCGTTCGGGTGTTCGGGTGTGTCGTTGAGGAGCGCACGACTCCCGCGTCCTGTTCCGGGAATGTACGGGATTTCGATTTCATCTAATAACTCTTCCTCTTCGATAAGATAGTTTACAAGCGAAGCAACCGACTCTGACTGCATTTTCTCGTTCACTCGATGTATCTCATCACCATTTCTCGTGACTCGGATTACGTACTCCGTGTTCTCCGCTTCAGTACTAACAATCCTGTCGTCACGAATACGTTGATTTACTACGTCTTCTCGATGAGTTTGCTCTTCCAGTGACTCGATTAGATCGTCCACGAAGCTCTTTGCGTCGTCCTCCACGTGCTGAGATACAGCGCTGCCAGCAACCCCTGTAACTATCCCCGTCAGATCCTCCGCTAGACTCTCCTTGTTCTTCCGAAGTGCCTCGACGGCCTTCTGTACTGCTTCGATGTTCTCCGCAATCTGTCGCGATTCTCCAGACGTAATAGACCCGCGTGAAAGGGCTCTGAGCGGGTGTTTGTTCTCCGGTGCTTCTTTTATGGAGAACTCCGCGAGAGAGACTTCGTTAGGTCGGTTGCTGGATACGTCTCGGCGGAATATCTCGAAAGTGCGTCCGTTCGAGAGTAGCCCCCAGTCGACTCCGACCTGCCGCATATAGCTTTTCAGTTGGTTCTCGTGGCTCTGTTCGAGTGGAGTATCACACCCCTTCGCCTCAACGAAAACAACCGGAGTCCCCTCCAGTTTGAGCGCGTAGTCCACTTTCTTCGTCCCCGACCCCATCTGAACCGAGTACTCGAGTTCGACACCCGAGGAGAGAATGTTCCACCCGAGCAGTTCTATCAACGGTTCGATGACCTTCCGCTTGGTGTTCTCCTCGTCCATCTGCGGAGAGTCGTCGATAAGGCCAGAGGAGCGTTCTGCATATTCGACTAACTCCTCGCGAAGCGTCATATGGGCTGTAGCTATTTCAGGGAGTCTGATAAAGATGCGGACCAGCGGTTGTACCGCGAGCGAGGCCGCAGGCCGAGCGAGCGGCCTCTTTTTGGTCCAGATTTTTGCAAGGAGCGGTCGCGCTTCGCGCGACCCGACGCAGCAAAAAGGTGGGAGCTGAATGCGCTGGCTGGGATTTGAACCCAGGTTGTGACCATGGCAAGGTCACGTGATACCACTACACTACCAGCGCGTGGTGGTTTGCTTCTGCATTTCTGAAGACACGGGATTCGTAAATAAGGCTTGCGAATCAGCGAAGAAATCGGCCGATGGCGTGGGGACGACTCCCACGATGACCGAACACGAAACGGCCGCCTATCGGGGTGTGACGGCCTCACACCCCAAGCGAGCTTTCGCTACTCTTTTAGGTCCGCTTCCAGTATCAGAGGTACAGTCTAGACGTGACGCTGAAGGGACCGGTATGACGCTGACCGCACTCGTGCCGTCCTCGATCGTCCGAGAGGCCGAAGACAAACGCGAGGCGACTCGCAAACTCGGCTACGTCGCCCGCGCGGCGACGGTGTTTCGGGCGGATCGGCTCGTCGTCTTCCCCGATCGGGAAGGCGAACGACGCCTCGGGGGCGAGTTCGTCGAAACGGTGCTGCGATACGCTGCCACGCCGCCACACCTCCGAAAGGACCTGTGGGGGCGACGCGACGAACTCGAGTACGTCGGTGTCCTTCCGCCCCTCCGCGTCCCGTCTATGACCGGCTCCGAATCAGACGGTTCGGGGTCGTTAACACAGGGAATCGTGACCGAGGTCGGACCTGACGGCCGCGTACGGGTCAATTGCGAACTGCAACACCCGGTCTCGCTCCACGTGCCTCCCGGTATGGAGGTCGAGGAGGGAGCGCGCGTCGCCATCAGGATCTCTTCGCGAGAACCGGTCCGTGCGCGGATCGTCGACGAGCCCGTTCCGGGCTTCGACGTGTCCCACACGGACCTCGAGGAAGCGCTCGGCCGCGCCGACGCGGGCGTCACAATCGCGACGTCCCGCCACGGCGAGGCGCTGACCACCTCGTGGCTGCCGCAGCTCGCCTCCCGCATCGAGCGGGAGGGCGCGACAGTCGCGTTCGGGTCACCCGGTCGTGGGCTTCCGGCCATCCTCGGCGTCGACGTCGAGGATGCGGTCGAACCCGTTGACGGTCCGGGGTTCGATCTCTGGCTGAATACGATTCCGCGACAGGGCAGCGAGGTGGTGCGGACCGAAGAGGCGATGTTCGCCTCCCTCGCGACCCTGACACTCACGGAGTGATCATATGCCACAACCAAGCAGACCACGAAAAGGTTCGATGGGCTTCAGCCCGCGTAAGCGTGCGACCTCAGAGGTCCCGCGCATCCGGTCGTGGCCCGACGACGACGGGTCCCCCGGAATCCAGGGTTTCGCCGGCTACAAAGCCGGAATGACCCAGGTGATGATGGTCAACGACGAGGCCAACTCCCCCCGCGAAGGGATGGAGGAGGCCGTGCCGGTGACCGTCGTGGAGACGCCGCCGATGCGCGCCGTCGCCCTACGAGCCTACGAAGAGACGCCGTACGGTGCAAAGCCCCTGACGGAAGTGTGGGGACGCGAGTTCGAGGAGAGCCTCGACCGCACCCTCGATCTCCCCAACGAGGACACCTTCGAGGATGACGCCGAGGACCTTCGCGCGGCCGTCGAGGCCGGCGACGTCGACGACGTCCGCCTCATCACCCACACCGTCCCGAGCGAGATGAAGAACGTCCCCAAGAAGAAGCCCGACGTGATGGAGACGCGCGTCGGCGGCGGCTCCGTCGAGGAGCGCGTCGACTTCGCGCTCGACCTCGTCGGCGAGGGCGGCGAACACGAGATCGCCGACGTCTTCCGCGCCGGCGAGTACCTCGACGTCGCCGGCGTCACGAAGGGGAAGGGGACGCAGGGTCCCGTCAAGCGATGGGGCGTCCAGAAGCGGAAGGGCAAACACGCTCGCCAGGGATGGCGGCGTCGGATCGGCAACCTCGGTCCGTGGAACCCCTCCCGCGTGCGCTCGACCGTGCCCCAGCAGGGGCAGACGGGGTACCACCAGCGGACCGAACTGAACAAGCGCCTCATCGACATCGGTGAGGGCGCAGAACCGACCGTCGACGGCGGCTTCGTCGGATACGGCGAGGTAGACGGACCGTACGCGCTCGTCAAGGGCTCGCTCCCGGGGCCGGACAAGCGCCTCCTTCGGTTCCGTCCGGCCGTCCGACCGGCCGACCAGCCGCGTCTCGACCCCGAGGTGCGCTACGTGTCGACCCAATCGAATCAGGGATAAACAATGCAGGCAACAATTCGCGACCTGAACGGCGACGACGCCGGTACGCTCGACCTGCCCGAGGTCTTCGAGACGTCTTACCGTCCGGACCTCATCGAGCGCGCCGTGGTCGCCGCGCAGGCGAACCGAAAACAGGCGTACGGTGCCGACCCCTACGCGGGGCTGCGAACTCCGGCCGAGTCGTTCGGTAGCGGCCGCGGGATGTCACACGACCCCCGCGAAAACGGACGCGCACGACGCGTGCCGCACGCGGTCAAGGGCCGGAAGGCGCACCCGCCGAAGGCGGAGAAAGACCAGGGCAAAGACATCAACGACAAAGAGCGCAAACTCGCCGTTCGCTCGGCGATCGCCGCCACGACGGACGAGGAACTCGTCCGCGAGCGCGGCCACCGCTTCGACGACGGCGTCGAGGTCCCGCTCGTCGTCGCCGACGACTTCGAGGAGCTCGTGAAGACCCGCGATGTCGTCGACCTGCTCGAATCGCTCGGCGTCCACGCCGACATCGAGCGCTCCGACGAGAACAGGAAGGTGAAGGCCGGACGCGGCAAAACGCGCGGACGGAAATACACCCGCCCGAAGTCGATCCTCTTCGTCACGAGCGAGGAGCCATCGAAGGCGGCGCGGAACCTCCCCGGCGCGGACGTGGTCACCGCGGCCAACGTCGGTGCCGAGGACCTCGCGCCCGGCACGCAGGCCGGTCGGCTGACGCTCTTTACCGAGAGCGCGATCGAGGAGGTGGCGTCGCGATGAGCTCGCTCATCGAGCACCCGCTCGTCACCGAGAAGGCGATGGACGAGATGGACTTCGACAACAAGCTCCAGTTCATCGTCGACATCGACGCGACGAAGCCCGAGATCAGAGACGAGGTCGAATCGCGCTACGAGGTCGCGGTCACCGACGTGAACACGCAGGTGACGCCGCGCGGAAAGAAGAAAGCGACCGTCCAGCTCGACGAGGACGACGACGCGCAGGAAGTCGCCTCGCGAATCGGGGTGTTCTGAACATGGGACGACGAATTCAGGGTCAGCGCCGCGGTCGCGGGACGTCCACGTTCCGGGCTCCCTCGCACCGGTACAAAGCTGAGCTCTCACACAAGCAGTCGGAATCGGACGACACCGTCTCCGGGACGGTCGTCGACATCGAACACGACCCCGCGCGCAGCGCGCCGGTCGCCGCGGTCGAGTACGACGACGGCGAGCAGCGACTCGTCCTCGTTCCCGAGGGCGTCGCCGTCGGCGAGACGGTCCAGACCGGCGTGTCCGCCGAGATCAAGCCCGGCAACACGCTCCCGCTTTCGGAGATCCCCGAGGGGGTCCCCGTGTGTAACGTCGAGCGCCAGCCCGGCGACGGCGGGAAGTTCGCCCGCGCCTCCGGAACGAGCGCGCAGCTTCTCACCCACGACCGCCGCGTCGCGGTCGTGAAGCTCCCCTCCGGGGAGGTCAAGCGGCTGAACCCGCAGTGCCGCGCCACGGTCGGCGTCGTCGCCGGCGGCGGTCGCACGGAGAAGCCGTTCGTGAAGGCCGGGAAGAAGCACCACAAGATGAAAGCGCGCGGCATCAAGTGGCCGCGCGTCCGCGGGGTCGCGATGAACGCCGTCGACCACCCGTTCGGTGGCGGCGGCCGCCAGCACCCCGGACAGCCGAAGTCCGTCTCCCGGGACGCCCCGCCGGGACGGAAGGTCGGCGATATCGCCTCGAAGCGCACCGGTCGCGGTGGCAAAGGAGGCAAGGATAACTAATGAGTTCGGAATACCGCACCGGCCGCGAAGGTGAGTTCACCTACCGCGGTCACACGCTCGACGAGCTGCAGGAGATGTCGCTCGAGGAGGTCACGGAACTGCTACCCGCACGACAGCGGCGAACCATCGAACGAGGACTGTCGGATCAACAGGAGAAGCTGCTGGAGAGGGCCAGCGAGGCCGACCCCCAGGAGTCCGCCAACGATCCGATCCGGACGCACCTCCGGGACATGCCCATCCTGCCCGAATTCGTCGAGAAGACGTTCGCGGTGTACAACGGGCAGTCCTTCGAGCGCGTCCGCGTCGAGCCCGAGATGATCGGACACTACCTCGGGGAGTTCCAGCTGACCCGGAATTCGGTCGAACACGGGCAGGCCGGAATCGGCGCGACCCGGTCCTCGAAGTTCGTGCCGCTCAAATAACTATGGGTATCAACTACAGCGTCGAGGCCGACCCGGACACCACCGCCAAGGGGATGCTCCGCGATCGGCCCATCAGCCTGAAGCACAGCAAGGCCATCTCGCGAGCGATCAAGGGGATGACCGTTGAGGACGCCGAGGACTACCTCCGGGACGTCATCGACGAGAAGCAGTCCGTTCCGTTCAAACAGCACAATACCGGCGTCGGACACCGCTCCGACATCGACGGCTGGGACGCGGGACGCTACCCCGAGAAGGCCTCGAAGGCGTTTCTCGAACTCCTCGAGAACGTGTCGTCGAACGCCGACGAGCAGGGGTTCGAGGGGGAAGAGATGACGATCAAACACGTCGCCGCCCACAAGGTCGGCGAACGACAGGGTCGAAAGCCCCGCGCGTTCGGGAGCGCCGACCCGTGGAACACGCCGATCTGCGACGTCGAACTCATCGTCGAGGAAGCCGAGGAGGTCGAAGCCTAATGGCGGACGAACACCAGTTCATCGAAGACGGGCTGCAGCGCTCACAGATCGACGAGTTCTTCGCCGACGAACTCGGTCGCGCCGGCTACGGCGGGATGGACGTCGCGAAGACTCCGATGGGCACGCAGATCGTCCTGAAGGCCGAAAAGCCCGGGATGGTCATCGGCAAGGGCGGAAAGAACATCCGCAAGGTCACTCGCGAACTCGAAGAGCGGTTCAACCTCGACGACCCCCAGATCGACGTCCAAGAGGTCGACGAACCCGACCTGAACGCCCGCATCGTCGCGGACCGACTGGCCAACGCTCTCGAGCGCGGCTGGTACTTCCGCAAGGCGGGCCACACGACGATCGACCGCATTATGGAGTCCGGCGCGCTGGGCGCCGAGATCGTCCTGAGCGGGAAGGTCACGGGTGCGCGCTCGCGCGTGGAGAAGTTCAACCGCGGCTACATCAAGCACAACGGCGAACCCGCCCAGGAGATCGTCGACGAGGGCCAGGGCGTCGCCGTGATGAAGCTCGGCACGATCGGCGTGACCGTGAAGATCATCCCGCCGGGCGCGGAGCTGCCCGACGACTTCGAGATTCACGAGGACGTCGAGGTCGAGCCGGTCGAGCAGGTCGCCGAAAGTGAGGGTGTCGAGGCGCTCCTCGAGGAGGAGCCCGAAGAGATCCCCGACGTCGGCGAGGACGAGGACGTCGAAGTCCCCACCGAGTCCCCCGAGGACGTCATCGATGAGGACGTCGTCGAAGAGGTCATCGAGGAGACGGACGAGGAACCCGTCGAGACCGGTGACGTCGACGACGGCGAGGAAGACGTCGAGGCGGAACTCGACGACCTCGACGAGGAGGTCGAGGCGGAAGCCGAAGAGCTCCTCAACGAGATGGAAGAGGCCGAGGCGGACGTCGAGGAAGCGGACGACGCTGACGACGACGAGGAGGTCGAGGAATAATGGCGATCCTCTACCCCGCGGAGATCCGCGACATGACGGCTGCAGAGCGCGAGGCCGAGCTCGAAGAGCTCGAAACCGAGCTGCTCAACACGAAGGCCGTGCAGGCCGCCGGTGGCGCTCCGGAGAACCCGGGACGCGTCGGCGAGCTCAAGCGGACGATCGCGCGGATCAAGACGATCCAAGCGGAAGAAGGCGACCTCGACGACGAGTGAGACCACAATGGCACTGACACCCGAGACGCTGACGCGACACGAACTCAACGGCCTCCGCGTGGCCGTCGTCGACGCGCCCAACCCCGACCTCGTCGGGATCCGTGGCCGCGTCGTCGTCGAGACGATGCGGACGCTGCACGTGGACGTCAGCGAAGGCGACGCGACCGCCGCGGCCGGCGATCGCGACTCCGACGCGGCCACGAGCGGCCGCTCTCGGGTGCTGCAGGTGCCGAAACGCGGCTCGACGTTCGAATTCGAGCTCCCGTCCCGGGGGGATGCGCCCGGCCGCACAGATGAAGCCGCCGACGCTGCGAAGGCGTCGGGGACCGCGTCCGAACTTCGATCGGAAACTGCCGGCGGGCGATCCGCCGGTCAGTCTGGTCGGCCCGCAGCGGCTTCTCGGACTTCGTCCGGGAATTGCGAGGGCGCGGCCTACGTTACGGTGGATGGCACACGTCTGCTCTCACGACCCGCCTTGCGGACCGAGAAGGCAGGTGACACATTATGGCGATAGGACTGAACGTAGAAGAACCGGAGGAGACCTGCTCCGACGAGAACTGTCCGTTCCACGGAACGCTTTCCGTACGCGGACAGACGCTCGAAGGAACAGTCGCCTCCACAGACATGGAGAAAACCGTCATCGTGGAGCGTGAATACGACGTTCACGTTCCCAAGTACGACCGCTACATGAAGCGGCGTAGTCGCATCCCCGCCCACGCACCCCCGTGCGTGGATCTCGCGGTGGGCGATACGGTACGCATCGCAGAGACCCGACCGCTGTCGAAGACCAAGGCTCACGTCGTGGTCGAGACCCTCGGAGGTGAGGAGTGATGGAGGCGCTGAAAGCCGACGTCACCCGCGGCCTCGAACGAGGCTCGCTCATCACGTGCGCCGACAACACCGGCGCGCGCGAGCTGAAGGTCATCAGCGTGAAGGGCTACTCAGGAACGAAGAACCGACACCCCAAGGCGGGCATCGGCGACCAGGTCTCCGTTTCGGTGACCAAGGGGACGCCGGAGATGCGCCGTCAGGTGCTCGATGCCGTCATCGTCCGCCAGCGGAAATCGATCCGCCGGCCGGACGGGACGCGCGTGAAGTTCGAGGACAACGCCGCCGTCATCATCGACGAGATGGACGAGCCTCGCGGGACCGAGATCAAGGGCCCGATCGCGCGCGAAGTGGCAGAGCGCTTCGGGAGCATCGCCTCGACGGCGACGATGATCGTCTAGAGATAGTATGAGCAAACAACCACGCAAACAGCGAACACGGACGCAGAACGCGCCCCTGCACGAGCGGCAGACCCAGGTCCGCGCGACGCTGTCCGAGGACCTCCGCGAGGAGTACGGACAGCGCAACGTTCGCGTCAACGCGGGCGACACCGTCGAGGTGCTCCGCGGGGACCACGCCGGCACGGAAGGCGAAGTCCTCGAGGTGGACCTCACGAAGACGGTCGTCCACGTCGAAGACGTGACGGTCGAGAAGGCCGACGGCGAGGAGGTTCCTCGACCGCTCGACGCCTCGAACCTTCGCGTGACCGAACTGGATCTGGAAGACGACCGCCGCGAGGCGCGGCTGCAGGCGACGGAGGACGAAGAATGACGCGACACCAGAAGCGACTGTCGGCACCGAACGCCTGGCCGGTCGAACGAAAGACGGCGACGTTCACCGTCAAGGCCGGCGCGGGTCCGCACGGAGAGGCGGGGGTCCCCCTGCTCATCCTCCTGCGGGACGTGCTCGGGTACGTCGACTCGAAGAAGGAGGCGCGCTACGCGCTCAACGAGGGCACGGTCCTCGTCAACGGCGACGCCGTCTCCGACGAGCAGCGCCCGGTGGGGATGTTCGACATCCTCGCGTTCACCGAGCGCGAAGAGTACTACCGCGTCTTCCCCGAGGAGGGCGGACGGCTGGCGCTGACGCCCGTCGACGCCGACGCGGCCGGGAGCCGACTCGGCAAGATCGTCGGCAAGCGGGACGTCACCGGCGGCGCGACGCAGCTCACGCTGCACGACGGCACGAACGTCCGCGTCGACGACGGCGGCGAGTACGGCACGAAAGACTCGCTCGTCATCGACAACGAGACGAAAGAGATCGTCGCGCACTTCCCGTACGGGGAGGGCGCGCTCGTCACCGCCGTCGACGGCACCCACTCGGGTGAGATCGGCGAGATCGACGAGATCACCGTCACGGCGGGCAGCGGCGACAACACCGTCGCCGTGACTCACGACGACGGCTCCTTCGAGACGGTCGAGCAGTACGTTGTCGTGATCGACGAGAAGTTCGTCGACGACGACGGCGACTCGGCCGACGAGGAGTCGTCCGAGTCGACCACTGACGAGACGGACGAGGCTGACGCCGAAGCCGTCGACGACTCCGACGACGGAGGTGACGACGAATGAGCGAGGCCGAGTTCCACGAGATGCGCCAGCCGCGCGTCGAGAAGGTCGTCGTCCACATGGGCGTCGGCGAGGGCGGTCGCGAACTCGCGAACGCCGAGGAGATCCTCGAGGAGATCGCCGGACAGGAGGCCGTCCGAACGACGGCCACGCGCGCTGCGACGCAGTTCGGCTCGCGCGTCGGCGACCCCGTCGGCGCGAAGGTCACGCTCCGCGGCGAACGGGCCGAGGAGTTCCTGGCGACGGCGCTGCCGATCACCGACATCTCGGCGCGGCAGTTCGACGAGACGGGGAACTTCAGTTTCGGTGTCGAAGAACACACCGCCTTCCCCTCGCAGGAGTACGACCCGCAGATCGGTATCTACGGACTGGACGTGACGGTCAACCTCGTCCGCCCCGGATACCGCGTGAAAAAGCGCGACAAAGCCGCACAGTCGATTCCGAACCGTCATCGGCTGACGCCCGAGGACGCGGTCGCGTTCGTCGAGGACGCCTTCGACGTCGATGTCGACGCGGAGGACACAGCATGAGCGAATCAGAGACAGAACAGACGGGTGAGCACGCGAGCAGTCGCACGGGCCAGAGCCACGAGTGCCGACGCTGTGGCCGCAGTCAGGGTCTCGTCGGTAAATACGAGATCTACCTGTGCCGGCAGTGCTTCCGCGAGGTCGCCCGCGAGATGGGATTCAAGAAGTATCGATAATTATGGCAGGAAACGATCCACTCGCTAACGCGCTCGCCGGTGTGAACAACGCCGAGAGCGTCGGGCACCTGTCCCACGAGATACAGCCCGCCTCCAACGTCATCGGCTCCGTGCTCGAGGTCTTCTACGACCGCGGGTACGTCGACGGATTCGAGTTCGTCGACGACGGCAAGGCCGGACGGTTCGAGGTCGAACTGAGCGGCGCAATCAACGAATGTGGTGCCGTCAAGCCCCGCTACTCCGCGGGCGCAGACGAGTTCGAGAAGTGGGAGAAGCGATACCTCCCCGCCCGAGACTACGGGACGCTCATCGTCACGACGAGCCACGGCGTCATGAGCCACTACGAGGCCCGCGAACAGGGCATCGGTGGTCAGATAATCGCCTACGTGTACTGAGACAATGACCAGAGTAGAAATCGAAATTCCGGACGAGGTCTCCGCCGAGGTGTCGAACCTCGAGCTGACCGTGGAGGGGCCGAACGGCAGCGTCACGCGGACGCTGTGGTACCCCGCCGTGAGCGTCAGCGTCGAGGGCGACCAGGTCGTCATCGCCTCCGAGGAGGAGGACGCCAAGACGAACGCGACAGTCGGGACCTTCGAGAGCCACGTGACGAACATGCTTCACGGGGTCACCGAAGGCTGGGAGTACGAGATGGAAGTCTACTACGCCCACTTCCCGATGCAGGTCAACGTCGAGGGCGACGAAGTCGTCATCGAGAACTTCCTCGGAGAGCGCGCCGACCGACGGACGCCGATCCGCGGAGACACGGAGGTACAGGTCGACGGCGAAGTGGTCACCCTGACGGGCCCCTCGAAAGAGGACGTCGGGCAGACCGCCGCCGACATCGAACAGCTCACCCGCGTGACGGACAAGGACACGCGCGTCTTCCAGGACGGCGTCTACATCACGCAGAAGCCGCAGACCGGAGGTGCCTGAGATGGCAGACGAAGACATCGAAACCCTCGAAGACATCAGCGGCGTCGGCCCCTCGAAGGCCGAAGCGCTCCGTGAGGCCGGCTACGAGTCGGTCGACGACGTCAAAGCCGCAAGCCAGTCGGAACTCGCAGACGTCGACGGCATCGGCAACGCGCTCGCGGCCCGCATCAAGGCCGACGTGGGCGGACTCGAGGTCTCAGAGGAGACCGAGGCCGAAGTCGAAGACGAGAGCGAAGACGAAGCGGAAGACGAGGACGTCGAGACGGAGCTCCGTCCCCGCGGTCACGCCGAGAAGACGCCCGCGCTCGACGACGAGACGGCGCGTGCGCTCGGACAGAAGCACCGCGAGGGCAAGCCCGCGTTCCGCCGTCAGAAGTACCACGCGAAAAAGCGCGTGCCCGAATCGTGGCGCAAGCCCCGCGGCAACCTCTCGAAGCAGCGCCGCGGCATCAAGGGCAAAGGAGATATGGTCGAGGCGGGTTACCGCTCGCCGAAGGCCGCGCGCGGTCTGCACCCCTCGGGTTTCGAGGAAGTGCGCGTGCACAACGTGGACGACCTCGAAGGCGTCGACGGGGACACGCAGGCCGTCCGCATCGCCTCGAAGGTCGGTGCGCGAAAGCGCGAACAGATCGAGGAAGTGGCTGAGGACCGCGAGATCCGCGTCCTCAACCCGACCTACGTCGAAGTGGAGGTCGAAGAATGACGGATCTGAAAGCACAGAAACGGATGGCGGCAGACGTCCTCGACGTCGGGAAGAGCCGCGTCTGGTTCGATCCGGAGGAACAGTCCGAGATCGCGGAGGCCATCACTCGCGATGACGTTCGCGACCTGGTCGATCAGGGTGTCATTCGCGCCAAGGACGCGAAGGGCAACTCCAAGGGTCGCGCCCGCGAGCGCGCCGCAAAGCGCGCCTACGGCCACCGCAAGGGCCCCGGCTCCCGCAAAGGGAGAGCCGGCGGCCGAAAGAACTCGAAAGACGAATGGGTCAGCCGCATCCGCGCACAGCGTCGTCGCCTCAAAGAACTCCGCGACGACGGCCCGCTCACGCCGACGCAGTACCGCGAAGTGTACAACAAGGCGTCGGGTGGCGAGTTCGAAGACGTGGCGCGGCTCGAAGCGTACCTCAGAAACAACTACGACGTGGAGATAGAATAATGGCAACAGGACCACGCTACAAGGTGCCGATGCGACGTCGGCGCGAGGTCCGGACGGACTACCACCAGAGGTTGCGCCTGCTGAAATCGGGCAAGCCCCGCCTCGTTGCTCGCGGGAGCAACAAGCACATCAGGGCGCAGCTGATCACCCCCGGACCTGACGGAGACGAAACGCACGCGGCCGCGTCCTCGGAGGACCTCGAGGAG
The DNA here is from genome assembly GCF_052545375.1 of Halobellus sp. GM3. Taxonomy (NCBI): domain Archaea; kingdom Methanobacteriati; phylum Methanobacteriota; class Halobacteria; order Halobacteriales; family Haloferacaceae; genus Halobellus; species Halobellus sp. GM3. The sequence goes on from NZ_JBQWLT010000007.1 coordinate 194,975, forward strand.
TACGGCTGGGAGGCCCCCACGGGGAACCTTCCCAGCGCGTACCTGACGGGATTCCTCGCCGGAACGCGCGCCGTCGACGCCGGCCTCGAAGAGGCCGTCCTCGACATCGGATTGAACACCGCGACGCCCGGAAACAAGGTGTTCGCGGTACAGGAAGGAGCAATAGACGCTGGCCTCGAGATCCCGCACAACGAGTCGGTGCTCGCGGACTGGTCTCGGAACCGCGGCGAGCACATCGCCGAGTACGCCGAGCAGCTCGACGAGCCCCTCTACGCCGGGGACTTCGACGCCACGAAACTCCCTGAGCACTTCGACGACGTGCTCGAGCGACTACAGGAGGACGTATGAGCCAACGCAACAACGACGGCTGGACGCCGCGCACGCGGCTCGGCCGAATGGTACAGGACGGCGACATCACCTCGATGGAACAGGCCCTCGAATCGGGGCTCCCGCTGAAAGAGTACGAACTCGTCGACCAGCTCCTTCCCGGACTGGACGACGAGGTGCTGGACATCAATATGGTCCAGCGGATGACCGACTCCGGCCGCCGGGTCAAGTTCCGCTGCGTCGTCGCGATCGGTAACCGCGACGGCTACCTCGGCTACGCCGAGGCGCGGGACGACCAGGTCGGATCGGCCATCCAGAAGGCCATCAACGTCGCGAAACTCAACATCATCTCGGTGGACCGCGGCTCGGGGTCGTGGGAGGACTCCGCCGGTGGACTCAACTCCCTCACCCGGAAGGCGGAGGGGAAAGCCGGCTCGGTCACCGTCGAGATCATGCCCGCACCGCAGGGGCTCGGCCTCGCGGCCGCCCCGACGGTCCGCAATATCCTCGAACTGGCGGGCGTCCAGGACGCTTGGACCCGCTCGAACGGGAACACGCGGACCACGGTCAACCTCGCGAAGGCGACGTACAACGCGCTGAAGAACGCGGCGCAGTCGCGGACGCCCCGTCGCGCCGCGGCCAAGCAGCGAGAAGGCGAGGTGAGCGAGTGATGCAGGCTATCGTTCAGCTCCGCGGCGAGGTCAATATGAGCTCGGCCGTGCGCGACACGCTCTCGATGCTCAACGTGCACCGCGTGAACCACTGCGCGCTCGTCCCCGAGACGGAGACGTACCGCGGGATGATCACGAAGGTCAACGACTACGTCGCACACGGCGAACCGAGCGTCGACGTCGTCGAGACGCTCCTGCGAAAGCGCGCCGAGCCCGAGGCGGGCGAGGCCGACGTCGACGACGAGTGGCTCGAAGAGAACACCGATTACGACGACTTCGGGTCGCTCGCACAGGCGCTCGTCGACGAGGAGACGACGCTCCGCGAGCAGGGGCTCTCTCCGGTGCTTCGACTGCACCCGCCGCGCGGCGGTCACCGCGGGCAGAAGCACCCGACGACCGAGGGCGGACAGATCGGAAAGCACGATACGGCGCAGATCGACGAACTGCTGGAGGCAATGCGATGACCTCGAAGAAACGACGCCAGCGCGGCTCTCGAACGCACGGCGGCGGCACGCACAAGAACCGGCGCGGCGCCGGTCACCGCGGCGGCCGCGGGCGCGCGGGTCGCTCCAAACACGAGTTCCACAACTACGAGCCGATCGGCAAACACGGCTTCAAGCGTCCCGAGGACGCGGTCCGAACGGTCGCCGAAGTCAACGTCCAGCGGCTGGACGAGGACGTGGCGCTGCTCGCGGCCGACGGGATCGCGGAATCTGAGGGCGACGGCTACCGCATCGACGCCCGCGACGTCGCCGAGGACGGCGACGAGGCCGACTTCGTGAAGGTGCTCGGCGGCGGGCAGGTCCGCGGGGAGCTGCACGTCGTCGCCGACGCGTTCACCGAGGGCGCCGCCGAACTCATCGAAGACGCCGGCGGCAGCGTCGAACTCACCGAGCGCGGCGAGGAGCTCGCCGCCGAGGACGAGGACGACGCGGCCGAAGCACAAGACACAGAGGAGTAATCTATGGGATGGAAGGAGGCCGCCGAACCGGTGCTGACGCGGATGCCGTCAGTCACGCGTCCGGAGGGACACGTCCCGTTCCGCCGGAAGCTGGGCTGGACCGCCGGCATTCTCGTGCTGTATTTCTTCCTGACGAACGTGATGCTGTTCGGACTGGCGACCGGAGGCGGGGGAACGGACTTCTTCGGACAGTTCCGTAGCATCCTCGCCGGCGCGCAGGGCTCGATCCTGCAGCTGGGGATCGGTCCGATCGTCACTGCGAGCATCGTGCTCCAGCTGCTCGGCGGCGCGGACCTACTGGGACTCGACACCGACGATCCCCGCGATCAGGTGCTCTATCAGGGCCTCCAGAAGCTGCTGGTGATCGTGATGATCTGTCTGACGGGGCTGCCGATGGTGTTCGCCGGCAACTTCCTCCCTCCGAGTCAGGCGCTCGGGCAGTCGCTCGGTATCGGAACGGGCGGCGTGCGAGGGATCATCTTCGCGCAGATCTTCGTCGGCGGCGTCCTCATCCTGTTTATGGACGAGATCGTGAGCAAGTGGGGCGTCGGCTCCGGCGTCGGGCTGTTCATCATCGCCGGCGTCAGCCAGCAGCTCGTCGCCGGGCTGTTCAGCTGGCAGAGCCTGGGCGGACAGAGCGGTCTCTTCCCGACGTGGATCGGCATCATCACCGGTGCCGTCGAGATGGGATCGCCGCTGACGCCGGGCGGCCTCTCGGACCTCTTCCTCGGGCAGGGGCAGATCCTCGCGCTGATCACGACGCTTCTCATCTTCGGGATCGTCGTCTACGCCGAGAGCGTTCGCGTGGAGATCCCCCTCTCGCACGCGAACGTCAAGGGCGCGCGCGGTCGCTTCCCCGTGAAGCTCATCTACGCGAGCGTCCTGCCGATGATCCTCGTTCGCGCGCTGCAGGCGAACCTCCAGTTCCTCGGGCAGATCCTGAACAACTGGTGGACGGGGATGCCCGCGTGGCTCGGTCAGTACAGTCAGGGGCAGGTCACCGGCGGCCTGTTCTGGTATCTCGCGCCGATCCAGTCGAGACAGGACTGGATGTGGTTCCTCGGATTCACCTCCCAAGAGCCCGCGGCGATCGCCGCGCGCGTGGCGATCGACCTGATCTTCATGATCATCGGCGGCGCGATCTTCGCCATCTTCTGGGTCGAGACGACGGGAATGGGTCCCGAAGCGACCGCCCGGCAGATCCAGAACTCCGGGATGCAGATCCCCGGCTTCCGGCGGAACCCGCAGGTGATCGAGAAGGTGATGGAGCGGTACATCCCGCAGGTGACTGTCATCGGCGGCGCGCTCGTCGGCCTTCTGGCCGTCCTCGCGAACATGCTCGGAACCATCGGCGGCGTCTCCGGAACGGGGCTGCTGCTTACGGTCTCTATCACGTACAAGCTGTACGAGGAGATTGCAGAGGAGCAGCTGATGGAGATGCACCCGATGATGCGCGAGATGTTCAACAACTAGTCCCGAACTTCTACCCTTCTGTGACTTCTTCTCCGGACCCCAGCGGCCGCCTCATCTTCACTCTTGTTCCCGCCGGGGGCGTTGGTGTGACCGCCCGGACGATTTCTTCGATCGGCTCAACGCGGCTGGAGTCGTCACCGATGACGACACAGATCCCGTTCACTCTCCCGTCGAGCAATCGGCGGCGGTCCGTCTCAGCCCCGGAACGGTGGGACTCCCGTCCGTGATGACGACGGGGTGACGAGCGTTTCAGTACCGATATCTCCGGGTCCAAAGAGACGACCGGACGAGCGGGTGGTCGAGCGCGACGAAGTCGACGTCACCCGTTCCGGTACTGGCGGCGGAGCGGCTGTGACCCCGTCGGTCCGTGACGTGCCCGTCCCGTTACTTTTCGAGTCCGACGCGGGTCATCTCACCCCACGAGGTGTCCCCGCGGAGGAACTGGACGAGTCCCTTCCACGCCACGAACGCTTTCCACTGGCGGAATAACACGTTCTCGACGACGCCGTAGAACAGGATCCCGACGACGTCGCGCGGGTGGACGTACCGCCGGAACCCGTACACCTCGCTGAACGCGCTGAGCCACGACATAAGCGTGCCGAGGCCGACCGCGACGGCGACGAACAACACAAAGAAGGGGACGTTGAGCACCCCAAGCAGGAACGCGATCGGGACGATCAGGTACCCGATCCCCTCGATCAGCGGGCCGAGGGTCTCGACGAGGACGAAGAACGGGAGCGCCACGAGTCCGATGGCGCCGTACTTCGGTCGCCCGATCATCCCGCGGTGTACCAGCAGGGACTCGATCAGCCCCCGGAACCACCGGCTGCGCTGGCGGCCGAGCACGTGCCGGGATTCCGGCACCTCTGTCCAGACGACGGCGTCGGGGACGAACTCCACTCGATACGCCGCTTCGAGGTCCCCGAAGTGGCGGTGGAGTCGCACGACGAGTTCCATGTCCTCGGTGATCGTGTCGGTCGAGTAGCCACCGATCTCGCGGACTGCGTTCGTCCGGAACAGCCCGAACGCGCCCGAAACGATGAGCAGACTCTTAATCACGCTCAGTCCGACCCGGCCGGCGAGGAACGCCCGGATGTACTCCATCGTCTGGAGGTTCACCAGCGCCGACCCGGACAGACGGACCCGTTCGACGACGCCGTCGCGGATCGTACAGCCGTTGGCGACCCTGACCGTGCCGCCGGTCGCGATCATCCGCTCGGGGTCGCGGAGGAACGGCCGGACGATCTCGATAAGGCCGCCGCGTTCGATCACCGTGTCGGCGTCGATGGCACAGAACAGCGGCTGGTCAGTGAAGAACACGCCTGCGTTGAGCGCGTCCGCCTTCCCGCCGTTCTCCTTGTCGATGACGACTAAGTCGGCGTCGGACGCGCGGTAGACGTCCCGAATCGGCTCACAGGGGATGTCGGCCGGATAATCGGCGTCGACACGTTCGAGGTCGAACGCGTTCCGGAGCCGATCGAGCGTGTCGTCGGTCGATCCGTCGTTGACGGCGACGACCTCGAAGTCCGGGTACTCGACGCTCAACAGCGACCGGACGCTGGACGCGACGACCGGCCCCTCGTTGTACGCCGGTAAGACGATCGCAATCCCCGGAATCACCGGGCTCTCGTGGATGTCGTACGCCGGATCGACGCGTCGCTCGCGGCGGTTCCGCCGGATGCCGACGAGCGCCGCGAGGTGTATCACAAGGTAGCTGCCGTTGATGAGGACAAAATAGGCGACGAAGAACCACGTGCTCGCCGTGAGAACCGTGTCTACGACCATGCGGCGGAAACACCCCATACTCGCCGGCGTCGGCCGACCGCCTCGTCGGCGAGCACCCAGTCAACGAACGGTTCCAACCGCTGTGTCGCGTTCGAGACGTCGGTTCGCGGATGCGACAGGTGGGCTCTGGCAAGCGCGAGGCCGTCGGCGTCGTCGGCCTCCGTGAGCGCCCAGCGGAGCCACGCCGCGGACCGGTCCGTATTCCACGACGAGAGCAGCAGGTACGTGTCGTGGCGGACGGCGGCTTCGGAGTCGTCAAGCAGCCTGCCGATGTCGATCCGCGACTGGAACGCCTCACGCCAACCGTGGCGTTCGACGACGCCAACGGCGGCCGCCCTCACTCGCGGCGAGTCGTGGGAGAGGAGCGGCGGCAGCCAATCGAGCCGGCCGTCCGGGTCCGCGATGTCGCAGTATCGGAGGACGATGAGCACCTGAACGAGTAATCGCTCGTCCCAGTCGTCGACCGCTTCGGCTAGTCTCGTGAGCAGCGGCGTCTCGGTACCGTTGTTGAGACGATAGAGCGTGTCGAGCCCGAACGCGGTGAGCGAGTCGCCGTCGACGACCAGTTCGGTCCCGATCGCGGCCGCGTCCGGGTGCTCGCTCTCGTGAAGCACCCGCGCGGCACCGGCGCGGAGTCGGGGGGTCACGGTACACGACGAGACGAGCAGGTCCGGGTCGACCGGTTCCTTCAGCAGTGCGAGCCACGTGAGCGCGCGGAACCGGTGTCGGCCCCGTTCGACGTTGCGCTCGGCCCGCGCCGTGATTCCGAGCGCTGAGGCGAGTCCGCGGAGCCGGCTGTGTTCGGTCCCGCGCAGCTTCCGGAGGTACTCGTCGAGCAGGATCCGGAGTCGGCCGCGCTCGACCCGTGAGAGGCTCGACACCCACGCGTCCCAGTCTGGATCGTCTGCGAACAACCGCTCGAACAGTTCCGGGCGAAGGTTCCCCTGAACGCGTTCGTTGCGCCGACGAACGTAGTATATCCATACGGACGTCACCAGCGTGAGGACACCGACGCCGAGGGCGAAGAGCGCAATTGCCCCAGCGGTCCACACGAGTACCGCGTCGGCGATCATCGGGACCGCCTCGTCAGGGTCATTGGAGCGATCTCCGGGATCATCGGGACCGACTCATCGGAGCCGGCTGTTCACTCGCGCGACCAGTTCGTTCGGGCTGAACGGTTTCGTCATATAATCGGTCGCGCCGCGTTCGAACCCCTCGACGACGTGCTCTTCCCGTCCGCGGGAGGTCAACATAATCACCGGCACCGACGAGAGGCCGTCGGCCTCGCGGATCCGTTCGAGCACCTGAAGCCCCGTGAGGCCGGGCATCATAACGTCGAGGACAATCAAGTCCGGGGAGTCGCCCGATTCGAGGTGCTCCCAACACTCCCGTCCGTTCTCGAACGCGGTCACGGACCGGTCACGGCCGCTCAGTTTGAATTCGACGATCTCCCGTATCGTGTCGTCGTCGTCGGCGATAACGATCTTATGTGTCATATCCTTCCCGCGACGTATCCGTCAGTATCCGTGTCTACCCGAATCATTAACCTTCCGCCTCCGTCGTGGCGTTGGCCGGCCCAGCCGCGCCGTCGGTTCGGATCTCGATCCGGGTACCGACCGCCGTATCCGGGATCTCGAGCTCCCACCCGTGTGCCTCGACGATGTCGGTCACGCTGCTCAGGCCGATCCCGGTCCCCTTCGCCGAGTGGGTTCTCCCGAGGGTGAGCACGTCTTCGCGCGCGCCCTCGGGGAGCCCAGGGCCGTCGTCGGCGACGTAGAACCCGCCAGCATCGACCGGGCCGACCTCGACGCGGACGCCCGGCCCGGCGTGTTCGACGCTGTTGCGGAACAGGTTACCGAATAGCTGGAGCATCCGCGTCTCGTCAGCGTTGATCTCCCCGAAGTCGCCCGCTATCGAGAGGGTCGCGTCGGGCGCGTCGACGTACGACCACGCCTCCGCGACGACGCCCTCCAGAGAGAGGCTGCGGGGCTCGACCGCAGTGCGCTGCCCGCGGGCGATGTCGAGCAGTTCGTTGATGAGCCCTTGCATCCGGTCGTGAGAGCTCTTCACCCGGTCGAAGTGGGCCTCGTCGTGAGTCTCGCGGGCGATCTCGAGGAACCCGACCGCGCCGGAGAGGGGGTTCCGCAGGTCGTGGGCCACCACGCGGGCGAACTCCTCGAGTTGTTTGTTCTGTCGTTGGAGCGCCACACCGCGCCTCGCGAGCGCCTCCTGCTTCTCGACGTCCAGGAGGGCGTTCGTAACGAGGTTACCGAGGAGCGAGAGACTCTCAACGTCGATGCCCTCGAACACGTGTGGCTCTGTCGCCCCGCTCACGAGCACGCCCTGCTGGCCGAGTGGGATGTGGATCTCCGAACACAACGAGGTGTCCATATTGTGCCCGCCATCCTCAGTAGAAAGGTCCTCGAACTGTCGAACCTCCCTCGCGTCGAAACACTCCCAGACGAGCGCTTCGCCCCGCTCGAACGTCGGCATCTCCCCGACGAGATCGCGGGCCGCATCCGTCGCCGCGAGCGGTTGGAGCGAGTCGTTCGACTCGTCGTACCGCCAGCAGGCTGTTATCGGCAGGTCGAACAGTTCCGCGGCGTCGTCGACCGCGATCTGTGCGACTGCTGGCTTCGACTCGGAAACCATCAGCTCACCGCCCGCCTCTTGGAGTCTGCGGAGCACCCGTTCGGTCCGCTGCCGTTCGAGGTTGTGGCCGGCCCACAGCCCGAGCAGTCGGACGAACTCGCGTTCACTGGCCGAGAACGACCGGTCGCGGGCGTCCGCCGCGGCGAAACAGAACGTCCCGTATACCGCCCCGTTGACAGGGACCTTTGTACCGATGTAACAGCTTATTCCGGTCTCGACGTACGTCGGGTCGTCCGGCCCGAGGTCCGTCTCGGCGTCCTGGATCGCCACCGGATCGTCGCTTGTGACCGTCATCCGGCAGTACGACGACTCAAGCGGCATCGACGTGTCCTTGAGCCCCTCGAAACCGACGACTCGATCGAACCGCTGGGTGTCTCCGTCGACAGACGACAGATACCCGATGGGGAGGTCAAGGAACACACAGCCAACGTCGAGGGCTCGCTCGATTTTCTCTTCAGCGGTCAGTTCCGTGTTTACGTCGGCCTCGTATAGCCGGTAGAGCGACAGCTGCTGCCGTTCGACGGTTTCGAGCGCCAGCTCGCGGTCCGTCACGTCACGAACCGTGCCGACGATCCCGTTGCCGTCCGCTTTCTGACCGCGACTACAGAGCCGCAGTTCCAGTTTCGTTCCGTCGGTGGTCTCGACCGTCACTCGGCGTTCGTCCTCCGCGTCCTCGCGGAGGACCACCAGCGCTTGGGCGAACCGGTCGTACTCCGCGGTGTCGAGTACGCCAGCATCGACCAACTGATCGAATGTCGCGCCAACCAACGTCCCGCGCTCGATTCCGGTGAACGACTCGATCGCGTCGTTGACGTATGCGATCGTGCCGTCTGGGTCGAGGGTAAATACGCCGTCGGCTATCGTCTCGACGATAGACTCGAAACGGTTCGACGGCGCTCCTCCGGTGTACCCACCCGAGCCGTCCGTCCCTTCGGACGTCATCCGCCCGGTCCTCCAGCAGTCATCCGCCCGGTCCTCCGGACGTCGATCGCCTCTGATACGCGTCTGTCATACCGACGGCAACGGATTATCTGCAATAAAACGTGTCGATAGATCAAATAATGCCCCGTATTCTGTTATCCAATCAATAACGTATACGTTGACGTGTCATCGCGACAGCCGTCGACGCTGCTGACATCCTCGGAAGGTATCGCCCCATCGTGACTCAGTCGGAACGGGACGGTGCGCTCGATGCAACGAACGCCGACTCGATCACGACCGTGTAGTGCCCTCACCCGAGGGGATCACGCGGAACGCGCTCGCGTGGTCTACACTGAACCGTCGCGCTTTTGGCCGCGGATCGGGTAGCCTGTACCGACCGAATGGCCCGATATCACATCGAGACGTACGGCTGTACCTCCAACCGCGGCGAGAGCCGGCAGATCGAGAGCGCGCTCCGCGACGCCGGCCACTACCCCGTCGACGGTCCGGAGGAAGCCGACGTCGCTATTATGAACACCTGCACGGTGGTCGAGAAGACGGAGCGCAATATGCTCCGCCGGGCCAAAGAACTGGAGTCGGAGACGGCGGACCTCATCGTCACGGGCTGTATGGCGCTCGCGCAGGGCGAGGAGTTCCGCGAGGAGGGCGTCGACGCGCAGATCCTCCACTGGGACGACGTCCCGGCGGCGGTCACCAACGGCGAGTGTCCCACGCCCGGGCCGGGGACCGAGCCAGTCCTCGACGGCGTCGTCGGCATCCTCCCGATCGCTCGCGGCTGTCTGTCGAACTGCTCGTACTGCATCACGAAGTTCGCGACCGGCCGCGTCGACTCGCCGCCGGTCGAGGAGAACCTCCGAAAGGCCCGCGCGCTCGTCCACGCCGGCGCGAAGGAATTGCGAATAACGGGACAGGACACCGGGGTCTACGGCTGGGACGAGGGTGAGCGGAAGCTCCCCGAACTCCTCGATCGAATCTGCACGGAGATCGACGGCGACTTCCGCGTCCGCGTGGGGATGGCCAACCCCGGCGGGGTCCACGGCATCCGAGCGGAACTCGCCGACGTCTTCGACCGTCACGAGAAGCTCTATAACTTCATTCACCTGCCCGTCCAGTCCGGCTCCGACACCGTCTTAGAGGATATGCGGCGGCAACACCGCGTCGAGGGGTTCACCGAGATCGTCGAAACGTTCGCAGAGCGGCTGGATCACTGGACGCTCTCGACGGACTTCATCGTCGGATTCCCGACCGAAACCGAGGCGGACCACGCCCAGAGTATGGCGCTGTTCCGCGAGGTTCGCCCCGAGAAGGTGAACGTCACCCGCTTCTCGAAGCGTCCCGGTACCGACGCCGCCGATCTGAAGGGCCTCGGCGGCACGACGAAGAAGGAGCGCTCGAAGGAGATGTCCGAACTCAAGATGGACGTCGTCGCCGACGCCTACGAGTCGATGATCGGCGAGACGCACCGGGTGCTGGCCGTCCGCGAGGGCACGGGAGACTCGATGAAGTGCCGCGATGAGGCCTACCGGCAGATCATCGTCCGCAACGCCGCCGAGCGCGGCATCGAACCCGGGGATTTCCTCGACGTGGAAGTGACCAGCCACCAGACGGTCTACGCGTTCGGCGATCCGGTCTGATCGCCGTCGGAGCCGTCCGCCGGCTCCGACTGCGTGCGGCCGGTCTCGTCGTGTTCTTCGTTCTGTCCGCCGTCTTCGCTCTGACCCTCGGTGTGTTCGCCCGCGCCGCCGCGCTCGCCCGCCCGCTCTGTCGTGGACGCCTGCCGCGCTCGGCCCCCGCCGCGCTCGCGCGCGACGGCCGTACCGATCAGGCGGTTCGCGGCGGCGTCTTCCTTCCACTCGCCGAGTTCCCTCGGATCGACGTGGACGAACACGTCGTCGACCTCGGGCATCTCGCGGACGGACTGGACGACGGCGGACTCGATATCGTGCGCCTCGAACAGCGTCATATCGCCCTCGACCTCGATGTGGAGGCTGACGTCTACTTCCGGGCCGACGTAGTGGGCGACGACGTCGTGTGCGCCCCGCACCTCCGGGTGCGCGAGCGCGCGCTCGAGGATCTCCCGACGGAACTCCTCGGGCGGGGCCGCGCCGACGAGGTAGTTCACGTTGTCGCGGACGATCTCGTAGCCGGTGTAGAAGATGCCGAGCGAGACGACGCCGGCGGCGATCGGATCGAGGACCGGCGCGCCGAACGACGCGCCGACGACGCCGACGAGCGCTGCGCCCGCGGTGAGGATGTCGTTTCGGTTGTCGAGCGCCGCGGCGATAATCGCCGGCGAGTGTCGCTGCTCGCCGATCCGCAGACAGTAGCGGTAGAGGCCGTACTTCGCGACCGCCGTCCCGACGAGCACGACGACGCCCGCGGTTCCGGCCCGGACGCCGTAGGTCCCGTTCAGCACCGACGTCGTCGCGTTCCAGAGGACGGCCCCGCCGGCGGCGAAGACGCCCACGGCGACGAACAGCGAGACGAAGGGTTCGATGCGCTCGTGCCCGTGCGGGTGCTCGAAGTCCGGCGGCTGTGTCGTCAGATACAGCCCCGCGAGCACGACCAGACTGTAGACGCTGTCGGCGACGCTGTTGACCGCCTCCGAGCCGACGGCGAGGCTGCCGGTGGTCCACCAGACGCCTCCCTTCGCGAGCGCCAGCGCGAGGTTGACGGCGAGGATGACCGCGCCCACCCGGCGGACGGTTCGCCGCCGATCGTCGCTCATCGTCCGTGCGTACTCCCCTGAGGGCTAAGTCGCTTCGGTCGCCGTACGAATTTTCGATAAACGGACCAGTCGGTCTCGACACAGAGACGTTGCTGTCCTCGGAAGCCCCCACGCTCTCGACTCGGGGGACCACTTCTGCGCTCCTCGCTCCCTGCGCTCGCTGCGGTGCTTGAAGGGTCCACCTTCGCCGAGAGCGCGGCCCCTTCCATTCCCGCCCGGCGGTTCTTTTGCCGATCGTCGCCCGCCGAAGGTCGTTCTGCGCCGTAGAGCCGAAGCTGTCTCTTGGCGAACAGTCGGCACCCGCGTCGACGACGTCCCCGTCGCAGCGTCGTCGCTCTCGTCCCCGCGCCGACGTGCCGAACAACCGCGGGCGACGCGGGATCGCCGTCAGATCACGGGGCGTCTGGCCGCGGGTTCGTATATAAACACACGGCTGCACGATCGGGACTGCGAGTGTCAGGAGTAGCTGTCGGCTCAGCGGTCGAAATCAAGTCGGACGGCGCGCGTCGGGTCGGCGCCCCCGCTCTCCGCGTTGGTCACCGCGTCAGTCGCCGCCGGCAGCGACGCGAACGACTCGCGGAGCCGGTCGTAGGTGTCTTCGAGCGCCTCGACGATCACCTTCGTGTCGCCGATCACGGGCATGAAGTTCGTGTCGCCGCCCCACCGCGGCACGAGGTGCGTGTGGACGTGGTCGTCGATCGACCCGCCGGCGGCGGCGCTGCCGAGGTTCTCGCCCGCGTTGACCCCGTCGGGGGCGAGCGCGTCTTCGAGCGCGTCGATCGCCGCGACCTTCAGCCGGGCGTGATCCAGCAGTTCGGCGTCAGCGAGGTCGCCCCACTCGCCGGTGTGGCGGTACGGGACGATCATCACGTGACCGGGGTTGTACGGGTAGTTGTTCAGGATGACGAACGCGTGCTCGCTGCGGGCGACGATCCGGCTCTCCCTGTCGTCGTCGCGTTCCGGCAGGACGCAGAACGGACAGCCGTCGATCCCCTTTTCCTCGGGGTCGCGCTCGACCCACTCGATCCGCCAGGGGGCGAATACGTTCTCCATTCGCGCTCGGCTCACTCGGTCAGGATCTCACAGCCGTCCTCGGTGACGACGACGGTGTGTTCGGCCTGACTGACGAGTTCGCCGTCGTCCTCCTTCAGCACGGGGTAGCCGTGGAGGACCCCCTGCTGCTTCAGCCGGCGGACGGCCATCTCGGCGCGGGGGGCCTCCAGCCAGCGGGCCGCGAAGGGCAGCGTCTTGTACTCCTCAGTCACCTGATCGAGGACTTCTCGCGCCGCTCGGTTCCGGACCGAGCGATCGCGCTTGAGGCTGTAGATCTCCTCTTTCGACCCCTCGGTGACCTTCCCGCGGCCGGTCGTCGCGAACGGTTCGATCGCGACGACGTCGCCGACCTCGAGCTCGACGCCGCGGTCAGTGCCGCGGTTCGGGACGTTCGGGCCCGTGTGGGCGTCCCACTGGGCGACGCCGTGCCCCGAGAGGTTCAGGACGGGCGTGTAGCCGTACCCGCGGATCACGTCCTCGATCTCCGCGCCGACCTCGCCGGTCTCGACGCCCGGTGCGACCGCGTCGAGCGCGGCGTCGAGCGCCTCCTCGGCGGCCTCGACGAGTTCGGGGTTCCCGGAGAGGTCAACCGTCACGGCGGCGTCGGCGATGTAGCCGTCGACGTGGACGCCGCAGTCCAGACAGACCATCTCCTCGCCGAACTCGGTGTCGTCGTCGCGGCCGGGGGAGGCGTGAGAGGCCTCCTCGTTGACGCTGATGTTCGCGGGGAAGGCGCAGCCGTCGGCTCGCTCTCGGATCTCGCGCTCGGCGAACTCGGCCACTTCGAGCTGTGTGACGCCCGGTTCGACCATCTCCGCGGCCTCGTCGAGTACCTCCCGAAGGACCGCTCCGGCCTCCCGGTACTTCTCCAGCGTCTCCTCCTCGAGGGGTCCGTCGCTCATACCCGTTCCAACGGAGGAGCCGCCCAAAGAGGTTCCGAAGGCGAGACCGCGGGCCGCGGCGGGAGAGCCCCGCTCGCGGACGACGCGAACGTCCAACGCCGCGACGCGCCCGCGGACGACGCGAACCTCCTACCGCGTAACGCGCTCGAGGAGCGCGCCGAGGTACTCGATCTCCTCTTCGAAGATGCCGTGGCCTCGCCCTTCGTAGCGGTCGAACCGCACGTCGGCGCCGAGCCGCTCGAAGACCTCGACTGTCTCCTCGGCGCGCGACATCGGGATGTGCGGGTCGTCGTCGCTGACGCCGAGGAAGAAGGGCATCCCCTCGACGTCGCCCTGGTGGTCAAACTCGGTGCCGTCCTCGCCGATCAGTCCGCCCGAGAGGAGCACGAGGCCGCCGTAGCGCCGCGGGTCGCGGGCGACGAACTCGGAGACGAGACACGCGCCCTGCGAGAAGCCGACGAGGACGATCCGTTCGGACGCGAGCCCGCCCGAGCGCGCCTCGTCGACGGCGCGTCCGAGGTGAGCGAGCGCCGAGTCGAGGTGGGGTTGGTTCCGCTCGATCGGCGCGACGAAGCGGTTCGGATACCACGTGCCGCGCTCTGCCTGCGGCGCGACGTAGCGGACTCCCTCGCGACCGAACTCCCGGGCGAACTGGAGCATCCCGTCCGCCCGCGCGCCGCGACCGTGGACGAGCACGACGGCGGCGTCCGCGTCTTCCGGCGACGCGCCGGCGGTGCGGATCGGCTGCGTTCCGTGCGGGTCCGTTTGGCTCATTTGTCCGCCCCTCCGTCAGCCGCCGCCTTTTCGCTTTTCACCGACGCATCGCTCGCCCCGTCCAGCGACGGCAGCGCGGCTTCGATGCGCTCGCGATCGTCTTCGAGCCACGACGGGAGTTTGAGCGCCGACCCGAGGTCCTCGACCGGCTCATCGATCGCGAATCCCGGGCCGTCGGTGGCGATCTCGAAGAGGATTCCCCCGGGCTCGCGGAAGTAGATCGAGCGGAAGTACTGTCGGTCCTTCTGCGGCGTCACGAACTGCCCCGCCTCCGAGAGGCGCTCGCGCCACGCGAGCTGCTCCGCCTCGTCGTCGGCGCGGAACGCGACGTGGTGGACGGTGCCGACGCCGGGGCGGCCGCGCGGCGGGCCGCGGTGCAGCACGTCGACGGCGGTCGCGTGGTCGCCGTCGGCGGCGTAGCGGACGCGCTCTGTGCCGTCGTCGGGTTCGGTCTCCGACCCAGAGCGCTCGAGTCCGAGCACCTCGAGGACGTTCTCCGTCGCCGCCGGCTCCGCCGAGTGCAGCGTGACGCCGAAGAAGCCGCGGATGCCGTGCGCCTCGGGCACGGGACTGTCGCCCCCTGGTTCGATCGGCGACCCGTCGACGCCGCCCTCGACGAGCTCCAGCGGCTGGCCGTCCGGGTCCTCGAACGGGAGGACGGCCGCGCCGAAGCGCGTCCGCCGGTCGTGGACGGCCGCGTCTGACTCGCGGAGTCGGTCCGACCAGTAGTCGAGACTGCCCTCGGGGACGGCGAAGGCCGTCGCGACCGCCTGTCCGCGACCCGGTCGCCCCTGCCGCGTGCCCTCGAACGGGAAGAAGGTGAGTGCGGTTCCCGGCGTGCCCGTCTCGTCGCCGTAGTAGAGGTGATACGTCGTCGTGTCGTCGAAGTTGACCGTCCGCTTGAGGAGCCGCAGGCCGAGGACCTCCGTGTAAAATCGGAGATTCTCCCGCGGGTCACTGGCGACGGCACTTACGTGGTGGAGTCCGTTGGTTTTCATCATCGTGTTTCCTGATCCGATCAGGTATCTCTCTGTTACCTACTATAGAGGCGAAACCATATGTACCTTCGCGGACGAAGAAGCCACTAGGTGACACCAGTGTCCCCAGACCCCCAAGAGACCTACGACGACGACGCGTGCTCGGTCATCGACTCGCTCGAACAGATCGGGTCGCAGTGGCGACTCATCGTCCTGCACGACCTCCAGGAGGGCGAGAAACGCTTCAACGAGCTCAAGCGATCGACGGACGCCAGCTCTCGGACCCTTTCGCGCGTGCTCGACGACCTCCAAGAGCTCGGCTTCGTGAACCGACGGCTGGAGGAGGACGCGCCCGTCGCGACGTACTACTCGCTGACGCCGAAGGGACGCTCGCTCTGTCCCGTGTTCGACGAGATCGAGTCGTGGGCCGACGAGTGGCTGCACGCGACGCCGACCGGCGAGGACCCAGAGCAGGTCGCCGCCGACGGCGGTTCGGCCGTCCCGCACGGGACCGCGGACAACTGAATCTGCGGTCGAAGTTCCGGCGACGGGCGGGGATGGCACATCACGCGCCCTCGACGAGCCGTCTGAGCTGCTCGGGCGGGACGGCTCCGCGGGCGACGTGTTCGTCGTACACGAACGTCGGAACGCCCGTGATTCCCCGTTTTTGGGCGTCCCGGAACTGCGACCGAAGCGCGTCTCGACGGTCCTCGTCTGCGAGTACCTCGCGGACGGCGTCGCCGTCGATACCGGTTTCCTCGGCGATTTCGACGAGCGCGTCCGCGTCACCGATGTCGCGCCCCTCGTGCCAGAGCGCCTCGAACACTCGCTCGTCGAAGTCGAGCCACGTGTCGTAGCCGCGGGTCTCGCGGACCCACACCGAGACCACCTGCGCGGGGAGCGAGTCGACGTCGGTCGCGATCTCGACGTCCATCTCGTCGGCGCCGTACTGCTCGCGGAGCTTTCTGACGTTCGCTTTCGCCTGCTCGAAATACGCGTCGTCCTTGCCGTCGTCGACGTCGTGGTCGATCGTTCCGTCGGGTCGACGCTTCCCCGACCGGAGGTCGAACGGTCGCCAGTCGATCTCCAGCGCCGCATCGCGTTCGGACTGGTACGTCGAGAGCGACTGTCGGCCGAGATAGCAGAACGGACAGACGTAATCGGAGTAGACTGTGATTCGCTCGGGACCCGGTTCCGTCTCGGGGCCGTCGGTATCGGGCTGCTCGGTGGACTCTGACGCGTCGTGCATTCGTCGTACTCGATGGGACGGACGGGTATAGGAGTGTTTGTGTCGTGGACGCGTCGGTTGCGTCGACACCCCACTTCGGAGAGGTGTCGGGAAACAGTACTACTACGGTGTCCGAGAAATAACGATCGACCGGTGATGAAGGCGCAGGATTTCCTCGGATCCGATTGGGACTTCTGTCTGGTTCTGGACGCGTGCCGATACGACGTGTTCTGCGATGTCTACGACGAGTATCTCGACGGGACGGTCGAAAAGCGCCGGAGCGTGGGCTCGTCGACCCCCGAGTGGGCCTCCCGGACGTTCACCGGCGAGCACGACATCGCGTACTTCTCGGGGAACCCGTTCATCAACGATCTGGGCATCCCGCTGAACGAACTCAAGTGGGGGGCCAGCTGCGAGTACGAGTGGACGGCGAACGAACACATCGCCGACGTCGTCGACGTCTGGAAGCACGGCTGGGACGACGACCTCGGGACGGTCCCGCCCGAGAGCCTCGAAGCGTCCCTCGCGGAGCATCGGGACCTCGTCGAGCGAAACGAGCGGACGGTGCTCCACTACATGCAGCCGCACGCGCCGTATCTCTCGCGGGGGGCGGGACAGAAGCTCAAACAGATTCAGAAGGGAATCCGGCGGCAGGAAGAAGCCGACGAGCGGGCGGCAGACGGCGGGAGTCGGATCGCGTCGCTCGGGCAGTCGGTCCGCCCCCGTATCGAGAGCGCGCTGGAGGGCAGCGAACTCGCACAGAAGGCCGGCCTCTGGCTCGAGCTCGACCCCGTCGATCTCGTACAGCAGGGGACGCGAGAGACCGCTTTCGAGCTCTACGAGGAGAACCTCAGAATCGCGCTCGAGTCCGTCGCGGAGCTGGTCCCGAAACTCGACGGTACGGTCGTCGTCACGGCCGACCACGGGGAGGCGTTCGGCGAGGAGGGCGTCTGGGAGCACCACATCGAGACGCACATTCCGCCGCTGGTGGACGTCCCCTGGCTCGTCGTCGAGTGACACTGATTGGTCTCACGTTTCACCGGTGAGCGCCCACCCCGGTGACGGCGCTCACCGGGACGAGACCAATCCGTGTGAGAGCCCGCGGAACGTAGACTCGATACCGAGTGAATTCGGGGCGCGATCGATTGACAGAAACCGCCCGCACAACTCCCCATGGTACCGGTAGACAGGGTTCTGGCCCAGAGCGATAACGGCAGTAATTTACGCCCGGTGCGGAAAGAGACGGATGTTTATGAGCTACGACCAGATCGAAGTCCCCGAATCCGGGGAGAAGATCACGCTCGCCGACGAGGAGACCGGTGAGCTGAACGTGCCGGAGACGCCGATTATCCCGATTATTCACGGCGACGGGATCGGGACCGACGTCGGCCCCGCGGCCCAGACGGTTCTCGACGCCGCGGCGGAGGCGACCGGGCGCTCGATCGAGTGGATGCGCCTCTACGCCGGCGAGTCCGCCCGCGAGAAGTACGGAGAGAACCTCCCCGACGACACGGTGCAGGCGATCAGAGACCACCGCGTCGCGATCAAGGGCCCGCTCACGACGCCCGTCGGCGCGGGCTACCGCTCGCTGAACGTCGCGCTGCGGCAGAAGCTCGACCTCTACGCGAACGTCCGCCCGACCTACTACATCGACGGCGTCCCCTCGCCGGTCAAAGACCCCTCGCAGATGGACATGGTCACGTTCCGCGAGAACACCGAGGACGTCTACGCCGGCATCGAGTGGGAGGCCGGCACCGACGAGGTCGAGCAGGTCAAGGCGTTCGTCGAAGACGAGATGGGCTACGACGAGATGCTGCACGACGGTCCGATCGGCATCGGCGTCAAGCCCATCACCGAGTTCGGGACGAAGCGGCTCGTCCGACAGGCCATCGAGTACGCCCTCGAGAACGACCGCGACTCGGTCACGCTCGTCCACAAGGGCAACATTATGAAGTTCACCGAGGGCGCCTTCCGCGATTGGGGCTACGAACTCGCAGCCGAGGAGTTCGGGGACGTCACGATCACCGAAGACGAGCTCTGGGAGGAGTACGACGGCGAACAGCCCGACGACAAGCTGGTGGTAAAAGACCGCATCGCGGACAACATGCTCCAGCAGCTTCTCACCCGGACCGACGAGTACGGCGTCATCGCGACGATGAACCTCAACGGCGACTACATGTCCGACGCCGCCGGCGCGCAGATCGGCGGCCTCGGCATCGCGCCGGGCGCGAACTACGGTGACGGCCTCTGTCTGGCCGAACCGGTCCACGGCTCCGCGCCCAAGTACGCCGGTCAGGACAAGGTGAACCCGACCGCGATGATCCTCTCGGGGCGGGAGATGTTCGAGTACATGGGCTGGAAGGACGCCGGGTCGCTCATCCGCGACGCCGTCGAGAAGACGATCTCCGAGGGCGACGTCACCTACGACCTCCACCGACAGATCGAGGGCGGCACGAAGCTCGCGACCTCCGAGTTCGCCGAGGCCGTCGTCGAGAACATCGACGAGCTGGCGTAAGCCAACTCGTCGAGCAGCCAGGTATCGGAGATTTCTGGCCACATCGACACGGACTGGCGTAACGTCACGCCGCGGCCGCACCGCCGCCACGCCGCGATCTCACACTGAGCTTTTTCGGGCGGTCGGACTCCCGCCCGAGCCGAAGGTTCAAATCCGAACGCGGAGAACCGAGAGCCATGTACGTCGTCGTGGGCTGCAGCGACTGCGAACACCTGTGGCTGGTACGGAATCTGCGGGCCGCGGAGACCGCGACGTGTCCGCGCTGCGGTCGGACGCACCGGACGAAGACGCTCCGCCGGCTCGCCGAGGACGAGGACCGGGAGGCGGCCAGACAGGCGCGGTCGGCGCTGCTCGCAAAGCGCGGCGGCAACAGCGAGGCGTTCGCGAAAACGGCGCACGTCGCGGAGATGGAACGCGAGGTTGACGAGCGCGGCGTCGACGACCGCGAGTACCTCGAGGGGGCGGGCCTCGACGCCGACGAAGTCGCGGCCGCCGGCGAGCGCGCGGGCGAGGGAGCGCAGGCGGGGTCGTCCGGGAGCCAACTCGACGTCGTCCGCGAGGCGCTCTCTGTGTGCGACGCGCCGACCGCCGAGGACGTCGTCGCGTACGCCGAGGAACGGGGTGTTCCCGGCGAGAAGGCCCGCGAGATCCTCGAGAAACTGACCAGACGCGGGGACGCCTCCGAGTCGCGGGGGACCTACCGGCTCCTCTGACGATGCCGGGAGAGACATCGGGGACCGGACCGGGGCTCGCCGGGACGCTCGCGCGCGTCGCCGTCGCGGTCTGCTTCGTCGGCGGGGCCGCGCTGGCGGTCACCGGACGGCTCGTCCTCGCGGGGACCGCGTTTCTCGTCGGTCACACGTTCCTCGCGGCGGCGGCGATCGCGGGGGGACGGCGGCGCCGCGGCGTCGGCCTCTCGCTGTCCGGCGTCGGCTGGGTCGCGCTCTCGATCGGTCTGGGCGCCAACAGCGGAGCCGGCGCCCCCGGCGTCGAAGCGTTCGGCACGCCGCTGCTCGTCGCCGGAATGGGACTGGTCACCGTCGGGATGCTGCTCGTGATCAGCGCCTCCGGCGGCGATGGCGACGACGCGCGTCTCGAAACGCGGGGGTGATACTGGTTGTTCTCACTGTGTTCCGGTGAGCGCCCACTACGTTGACGGCGCTCACCGGGAGGAGACGAGAACAACCAGTATGAGTGGATCTGCGGGCGCCGGGGTAACGCGGCTCCGATCTACCGCCCCAGCTCCGCGTGGGCGCTGGAGAGGTGTCGGGAGGCGAGCGCCGAGAGGAGCGAGAGCTCGCCCGCCAGCGCGCCCACGGCGATGTACTCCGCGAACGCCTCGGCGTTCGACCCCGGCGGGTCGCCGCCGCCGCGGACGCCGAGGACGTCGAGCGCCTCCGCCTGCATCGGGAGTTTCGTCCCGCCGCCGACGGTCCCGACCTCGAGCGACGCGAGCGAGACCGACAGGTAGAGATCGCCGTCGCGGACGTCAGCGGTCGTGATGGCGTTCGCGCCCTCGACGACCTGCGCCTCGTCCTGCCCGGTCGCGAGGAACATCGCCGCGACGACGTTCGCGACGTGGGCGTTGAAGCCGAGGCTGCCGGCCTTCGCGGAGCCGACGAGGTTCTTCCGCGTGTTCAGCTCCGCGACGTCCGCGGGCGTCGTGTGGAGTCGGTCCTCGACGACCGCTCCGGGGATCGTCACGTCCGCGGTAACGGTCCTTCCGCGCCCCTCGACCGCGTTGATCGCGGCCGGCTTTTTGTCCGTACAGAGGTTGCCCGAGAGCGCCACGAGTTCCGCCTCGGTCTCGGCTTCGACGACGTCGCAGGCGGCCTCGGTGGCGATCGTAGCCATGTTCATCCCCATCGCGTCCTTCGTATCGTAGCGGAACCGGAGGTAGACGGAGTTGCCGACGACGTACGGCGTCACACCGAGCAGTTCGCCATGGCTCGTCGTCGACTCCGCGGCCTCGACCAGCCGGTCGGTGTTGTCGCGCACCCACGAGACGAGCGCCTCGGCCTCGACGACGTCGGTGACGCGGAAGACGGGCGCGCGGGTCATCCCCGATTTGAGCACGCGCGCGTTCGCGCCGCCCGCCGCCGACAGCACCGAACAGCCGCGGTTGACGCTCGCGAGGAGCGCGCCCTCGGTCGTCGCCAGCGGGAGGTACGCCTCCCCGGAGGCGGCGCCGCCGTTCACCGGAACGGGCCCGGCGACGCCCATCGGGACCTGCACGGCCCCGACCATGTTCTCGATGTTCGATTCCGCGCGCTCGGCCGGGAAGCCGTAGTCGCCGACGGAATCGAGCGACGCGCCCGTCTCGGTCTCGACGAGCAGTCGTCGCGCCGCGGCCGCGACGTCGGCGTCGGCGTGATCGTCCAGTTCGTGCAGCCGAAGCTCCCCCTCGCGGACCCGCGCTGCGAGGTCGGCGGCGTCAGTCATACCGCTTCCTTCCGCGGCGTGGCCCTAACGGTTTCCGGTTTCTCAGTTCCGCTCTTCGTTTTCTCGCTCCTTCGACGGTCGCCGCGCCGCCGGAGCTCAGCGCGCGAACGCGACGGCCGGAACGCCGACCGGGCGTCGGGAAGTCACTCTAGATACCCGAGCCGTTCGAGCCGGTCTCGCGCCTCGTCGTCGAGTTCGACTTCGTCGAGCGCCTGTCGGCCGGCGTCCTCGCGCTCCTGTAACAGGAGCAGCAGTTGCCGCGCCGTTCTGAGTTTGAAGACGAGATCGGCGTCTTCGACGTCCGCCTGTACCCCCTCCAGCAGCGTATCGATGGTCTCGAATGTGGTCTTGGGCATAGTGTATCGTAGCGTTTCCTCACCGATAAACACTGTATGCATTGTCAGTTTTTAGTATCCACCACTGCTCTTTTGTCTCGGATATTATGCGAACGTGACCCCGTGGCGAAGCCGGTCGGCCCGCCTCGGAAGGGAAACCTACTCGGCCCCCCGCGGAGAGTGCAGCGTATGACCGCGCCGTTCTTCGAGCGCCTCGCGGACCGCATCGAGCAGGTCGACAGCGTCGTCTCCGTCGGCCTCGACGCCGACCGGGCCCGACTGCCCGAGCACCTCCTCGAGAAGGACCTCCCGCAGTGGGCGTTCAACCGCCGGATCATCGACGCCACGCACGAGTACGCCGCCTGCTACAAGCCGAACGCGGCCTTCTACGAGACTGTCGACGGCTGGCGGTCGCTCAGGGAGACGATCGCGTACGCGAAGGGCAAGGACGTCCCGGTCCTCCTCGACGCCAAGCGCGCCGACATCGGCAACACGACGCGCCAGTACGCGAAGCTGCTCGACGAGGTCGACGCGATCACGGTCAATCCGTATCTCGGTCGCGACTCCCTCCAGCCCTTCTTGGACCGCGAGGACAAGGGCGTCTTCGTGCTCTGTCGGACGTCGAACCCCGGCGGCGCGGACCTGCAGGACCTCGAACTCTCCTCGGGCGAGGCCGTCTACGAGCGGGTCGCCGCGCTGGCGGACGTCTGGAACACACACGACAACGTCGGCCTCGTCGTCGGCGCGACCGCGCCCGAGGAACTGGAGTCGATCCGCGAGCAGGTGCCGGGCCTCCCGTTTCTCGTCCCCGGCGTCGGCGCGCAGGGCGGCGACGCGGAGGCGGCCGTCGAACACGGGCTCGCGGAGGGCGTCGGCCTCGTCAACTCCTCGCGCGGCATCATCTTCGCCGGCGAGGACCAGGGCGAGGCCTTCGCGAAGGCCGCCGGCGACGCGGCGCGTCGACTCCAGCGACGGCTGAATCAGTATCGTTCGGAGGCGTAGCCCAGCCCCACGCGTCGACCGGCGACGGGCTCGGTCACTCGCTCACCGCTCGCCACCGGTCCACGGCGCGTCGACCCCTCGAGGCGCGCGTCAGGCTCACGAGTCGTGCGTCGGCTCACCGGAACTCCGGGACGTCGTCGCCCTCGGCGAACACGTCTGAGTTGCCGTCCGGATCGGCGCAGTGGACGCAGAGGCCCTCGTCCTGATCGAAGTGCACCGAGCAGACGGCCGCGCCGCACCGGTGGCAGACGTACTCGGCCTCGCGCGTTTCGCACACCTGACAGACACCCGTCACGCTCATACTGTCACCGTACGCGGCGCGCCCACTTCACTCGGGGGGTCGCGGGCGGGCGGACCACTCCGACCACCTCACTCACGCGCATCACCAACTCCCACCCCGCCCACGAGCAACTCCGCCCACGAGCAAACTTCTATTGTCCCGGCGACCGCAAGACGACGTATGAGCATCACGCTGTACGCGCTCGATGGATGTCCGTACTGCGAGGCGATCCACGACGCCCTCCGGGAGCACGACATCGACTACGAGACGGTCTGGGTCGACGCGCTGCACTCCGAGCGAAACGAGGTCAAGCGGGTGAGCGGCCAGCGCGCGGTGCCCGTGCTCGTCGACGACGAGCGCGGCGTCACGATGAACGAGAGCGAGAACATCCGACAGTACGTCGAGCGCACGCTCGCGCCCGCGTCCGCGTCGGCGACGGACCGATGAAGATCTACACCGGCCGCGGCGACGAGGGGATGACCGACCTGCGCGACATGTCCCGCGTCTCGAAGACGAGCCCGCGGATCGAGGCCTACGGGTCCGTCGACGAGGCGAACGCGCTCGTCGGCACCGCCCGTCCGACCGGCTACGACGACGTCGACGAGACCCTCAAGCGGGTGCAGAACCACCTCCACGTCGTGCAGGCAGACTTCGCGAACCCCGACCCCGACGAGGGTGACCCCGTGGTGACCGACGCGCACGTCGAGGAACTCGAAGCGGCCATCGACGAGGCCGACGCCGAACTCGACCCGCTGACGTCGTTCATCCTCCCCGGCGGGAGCGAGGCGGGCGCGACGCTGCATCACGCGCGGGCGGTCGTCCGCCGAGCGGAGCGCCGCGCCGTCGACCTCGCGGCCGATCAGCCGGTGAACGCGGCGGCGATCCGGTATCTCAATCGGCTCTCGGACGCGCTGTTCGTCCTCGGACGGCTCGTCAACGCCCGCGACGGCGTCCCCGAGGAATCGCCGTCGTACTGACCCCGGCGGTTCGGGGGAAGTCGCCCCCGCTCCCGGTCGCGTTCGCGTGGTACGGCCCACGGGGGCGCGAACGCTCCGACTGCGGCTTTGCTCCCGCATCCGGGGACGGGGCGGCGCTCCGCGGGGGTAGCGTGTCGCGGGCGCGTCCCCGACTCGGTCACCGAACGCCGTCTCCGAGCCGAAACGCGAATCCAATCCGTTTAAGGAACCGCACGCGAAAGAGGTGGGTGAAGGGCTGGTGGTCTAGTCCGGTTATGACGGCTCCTTCACACGGAGCAGGTCGGCAGTTCGAATCTGCCCCAGCCCACTTCTCCCCTCCTAGCCGAGTCCTTACTGATGACGTCGCCTTCTCTCGGGCCGCTTTTCGCTCGGGATCAGGCTACGTGTGAACTCCGGCGGAGACGTCCCCGTACAGCGCCTCGGCTTGGTGGACGATCGGCTCTACGAGGGGTTGGTAGTCGCTGTGCGAGAGCCCGTTTTTCCGAAGCAGTCCCTTCACTCTCGTCTTCAGCTTCGACCGCATCGCCTTCCGGTTCGTCCAATCGATATTCACGTTCTCTCTGAGCATCTCACACACCTCTCGGGCAATCGCTTGGAGGAGTTCGTCGTCGATCTCCGTCTCCGTGTTCGTCGCGATCGCGTCGTAAAACGCCAGCTCGTCCGCGGAGAGCCCTAACCGCTCCTTCCGGCGGTCCTCCCGCTGTAGCTCCGCCGCGTACTCCCGTAGCTCTTCGATCACCTCCGCGGTCGTCAGAAACTGATTGTTGTACTCTATGAGCGTCTCCTCCAGCTCTTTTCCGAAGGACTCGTACCTCGCGAGGTTCTGCTGTTTCCGCGTCGAGATCTCGTTCCGGAGGAGCTTCTCCAGCATTTTCACCTGGAGCTCCGGCTGCTCGACGCGCTCGACGTCCGAGAGGAACTCCTCGCTCACGATCGGCTCCTCGGACTTCCACTTCTCGAAGCCGGCGACGGACACGACGTCGTCGGCGGTGACGCCCTCCGCGATCAGCGTCTTCATCGCCGAGTCCACGTCGTCGTTCCCGGTGGAGCCGTCGCTCTCGACGGTCCGAAGGCTGTCTCTGACCGCCTCGAAGAAGAGCAGATCAGAGCGGATCTCGCTGGCTGCGGTGTGCGGCGTCACCAGCGCGAAGGCGCGCTTGAGTTCCGCTACGGCCCGCATGAACTCCGCCTTCTTCTCCTCGGTGGCGATCACCTCGCTCTCGGCGCGGTGGATCAATCGGGAGAGTTCGAGTTCACCGAGTTCCTCCCACCCGTCGTAATCGACGCCCGATAGGTACCGAGAGACCCTGTAGTGCTTCCGTTTCATCACCTCGACGGCGGTCTCGACGTCGACCATCGCCATCTCTTGGATATCGGAGGTGTACTTATCGAGGGCCCGCCGCAGGTCCTCTGCGATGCCGATGTAGTCCACCACGAGTCCCCCCGGTTTGTCCTTGTAGACTCGGTTCACCCGCCCGATGGCCTGGAGCAGATTGTGGTTCTTCATCGGCCGGTCGACGTAGAGGGTGTGCAGCGGGGGGCAGTCGAAGCCGGTCGTCCACTTGTCGCAGACGACGATGATCTTCAGCGGGTCGTCGGGGTCCTTGAACCGGCGTTTGAGCTCCCCCTCGCTCGCGGGGTCGTCGATGTGCTCTTCGGGCTCGGAGATGACGACGCCGACTTCCGGGGCATCAGGCTGTTGTTCGATGTAGCGCTTGTATTTGACCGCGGCCTTCCGGCTGATGGAGACGACCATCGCCTTCCCCTCGATCTCGCGGTCGTTGTAGTGGCCGACGATGTCCGCGGCGATCTTTTCGAGGCGGTCGTCGGCGGTCTCGATGACGCGCCGGAGGTTCGTCCACTTCTCGACGAGTTCGTTCTCCAGTTCCTCGTCGCCGGAGTCGAGGAGCTCCCGCACCGACTCGCTGATCGCCCCCTCGTCGAGCTGGAGTTTCGCGAACCGGGACTCGTAGTAGATCGGGACGGTCGACCCGTCTTCCTCGGACCGGTCGATCGTGTACTGGCTGACGTACTCGCCGAACGTCGCCCGGGTCGCGTTGTCGCCGTCGTGTATCGGCGTCGCGGTGAAGCCGATGAAGGAGGCGTTCGGGAGTGCGTCCCGCAGATTCTCACCCAACTCCTTGGTCTGAGAACGGTGCGCCTCGTCGGCCATGACGATCACGTCCTCGCGCTCGTTGACGACCGGATGCACGCGTTCGTCCGCTCGGGTCTGGAACTTCTGTATCGTGGTGAATATCAGCCCGCCGGCCCGCCGGTCGAGTCGCTCCCGCAGGTCCGCGATGGTGTCGGCCCAGCTCACGTCGTACCCGGCGTCGCCGAAGGTGTGGGCGATCTGTTCGTCAAGCTCGTTGCGGTCCGTGACGACGACGAACGTCGGGTTCCCGAAGTCGTCGCTCCGGCGGATCTTCCGCACGAAGTAGACCATCGAGAGCGACTTCCCGGAGCCCTGGGTGTGCCAGTAGACCCCGATGCGGCCCAAGTCGTCCCCTTGCGTCTCCCGCGCGCTCTCGACGGCCGCGCGGACGCCGTAGAACTGGTGGTACCCCGCCAGCATCTTCACCGGCCGGCCGTCCACCTCGCTGAAGACGATACAGTTCTGAATGAGGTCTAAGAGGCGCTCCTTCTCGAAGACGCCCCTGAGGAGGACCTCCTGCTCGGGCAGGTCATCCCGCTCGTCGCCCTCCCTCTCGACGTATCGCCAGGGGCGGTACCACTGCCAGCCCGCGTCGAGACAGCCGATCCGGGCCTCGTGCAGATCCGAGAGCCCGATCACCTCGTTATAGCGGAACAGCGGGGTGATGTCGTCTCGGTAGCGACTGTTGACTTGGTCGTACGCGCTCTCTAGGGTCGCCTCCGGCTCGGTCAGGCTCTTGAATTCGAGCACGCCGATCGGGAGGCCGTTGAGGAACACGACCATGTCCGGCTTCCGGCGGGGATTGTCCCCGACCTGCACGGTGAACTGCGTGGTGACGAGCCAGTCGTTGTTCTCGGGGGTCTCGAAATCGACCGGCCGGACGAAGCGGCCGACTTGCTCGCCGTCCCGTTCGTATTCGACTTGAACCCCGTTGACCACCTGCTGATGCAGTCGTTGATTGTCCTCCAGCAGATTCGGGGACTGGGTGCTCGTCAGCCGACGAACCGCCTCCTCGCGGGCTTGCTTTGGTATCTCCGGATTGATTGTCTTGATTTGGTCTCTCAGACGGTCCCTGAGAACGACGTCACCCGTGGACGCTCGCGCAGAACTCAGATCAGAGGCTGATAAATAATTGTATCCGAGATTCTGAAATACCTCTATCGCTGGTCTCTCGGCTAATTCCAGTTCATCGAGAGCCATCGTTCGTATTTGAGAGGATCCTCATCCATTTAATAATATCTTTCCGCTTAGAAGTTTTGGTAGTAGTATATCACGGATCTCGTGGATATCTATACTCTCTTTTTGATATGATGTGGCTAATTCGGATAAGTTGGTTGCAATCTTATTGAACACCTCGCGATCTTTTTCTGGGGGGACCCCGACCAACTGTTCTCTTACGATTCCTTGATTGATATTCTGTTGTGCAGACCCAACTGCTAGATTCTTGAGTTGCGGCTGAAGGTTTTGTAGAGCCTCATATAAGAACGGGTAACCGATTTCATCTTTCGCGATCAAGGCACAGCAGGCTTGGTTATATGCTGCTTCCGTTTTCAATATACCAACCTTTCCGACGGCCTCACCATATAGACCGACGAGAACAGTATTAATTGGGCTCACTTGGCAACTCGACTCATTCAAACCCTCTTTGGAGATTTTCTCCTCGGTAGCGACAATATTATAATTCCCTAACTCTCCGGTTTTGACCCAGTTAATATCACTACCCCAGTAATTGTCATTACTTCTTTTTGGAGTACCTCCGTTTTGGACTGTTCGACAGATATTTTCTATCGCCTCGATACGAAATGATTCGGGAACTTGCCCCAGTTCACTCTGCTTGGATGAGTCGTATATAGTGTGATCTATAAACCACGATTTGAAGAGTAGAGTAGATAATTCAGTTAGGAGTGATTTTGCGCTTAAATTCGACTCTATCTTATCATCAAGAGTAGTTAGGGCCCCTGCAATAGAACGCTGAATATCCACTGGTGGGACTGGAATCTCAATATCCGCAAACGATTTCATCGTGATTGTGTCGAACACGGTACCGTACGACACGGCTTGGACTTGTCCGAACACGTACTGCCACGCGTAGTAGAGATAATCATCCAGCAGTTCTTCACCTGTGTCCAAAGCGTAACAACTCTGGTTGAACGCCATTGGCTCGCCGAGCTGTATGACCTCCCCTACTGAGCCTCTGGCAACCACGACGACCGTTCCGGCGGGCAGGATTTTGGCGTTGCTGGCGTCTCGCCCGGCTTCGGTCATGTTCTCCGCGGTGTCGTAGACGTGGCGCGTTTCGGACTGCGAGATGTCCTTCGCGCTGGCCCACTGGATGTCACCGCCCCAGTATTCGTCCTCGCTTCGCTTCGGGGTCTTTCCGAGGACCGGCTCCATCAGCTCCGAGAGCGGGCGCATCTCCCAGCGTTCGTTTCCGGGACCGTACTCCTCGCTCACCTCGGCCGCTTTCGCCTCCTCGACGATGGTGTCGAGCTTTTTCTGCGGCATCAGAAGCCCAACTCCTCGAGGTTCGTCTCGATGTCCTCCTGCAGGGCGTTCGACCGCTGGAACTGCTCGCGGAGCTCCGCCGACAGCTCCTCCATCTTCACTTCGTAGGGGACCTCGCTGGTCGTGTCGCGGTCGATGCCCACGTACCGCCCGGGCGTCACCATATAGTCGTTCTCGGCGATCTCCTCGATCGTCGCTCTCTTGCAGAACCCCGTTTCGTCCTCGTAGCTGCCGACGCCGTCCTCACCCCGATACGCTCGGACGGTGTCCGCGATCGTTTGGATATGCTCCTCGGTCAGACGGTTCTGCGTCCGGTCGATCGATTCGTAGAGGTCCTTCGCGTTGACGAACAGCGTCTCGTCCGTTCGGTCGCGGTACTGATCCGAGCCCTTCCCTTTGCTGATGATCCACAGACAGACCGGAATCGAGGTGGTGTAGAACAGTTCGCCCGGGAGCGCGATGACGGCGTCGAGGAGGTCGGCGTCGACGATCTCCTTTCGGATCTCGCCCTCGGTTCCCTGCACGGACATCGACCCGTTCGCCATCACCGTGCCGGCCATCCCGTCGTCGTCGAGGTGGGCGATCATGTGCTGGATGAAGGCGAAGTTCGCGTTATTCGACGGCGGCATCCCGTACTCGAACCGGGAGTCGCCATCGGAGACGGTCTCTTTCCCCCACTCGCTCATGTTGAACGGCGGGTTCGTGATGATCTTGTCCGCCCGGAGGTTGGGGAACTGATCGTTCCGGATGCTGTCGCCGAGTTGGATGTTCCCGTCGATGCCCCGCAGGTAGAGGTTCATCTGACAGATGCGCCACGTGGCGTCGTTGACCTCCTGTCCGTATATTGACACCCGGCTCTCGTCGCCGCCCTTCCGCTCGAGGAACTTGTGGCTCTGCACGAACATCCCGCCGGAGCCGCAGAACGGATCGAAGATGCGCCCCTCGAAGGGCTCTAAGATCTCGACCAGTAGCTCGACGACGTGCTTCGGCGTGTAGAACTCCCCGCCGCGGTGTCCCTCCTGCCGGGCGAACTCCTTGATGAAGTACTCGTAGACGCGCCCGAAGACGTCCTCGTCTTGGGTCTCTCTCCCGTTGCCGAGGTCCAGTTCCGCGAATTCGTTGAGCAACCCCTCCAGCGTGTCCTGGGGGATGCGCGAATACCGCTTCGGCAGCATCCCGTCGAGGCGGTCGGGGTTCGCCTCCTCGATGGCCCGCATCGCGTCGTCGATCTGCGCCCCGATGTCGGGATCGGTCGCGTTGTCGATGAGGTACTCCCAGCGAGCCTCCTCGGGGACGTAGAAGACGTTCTCACCGTGGTATGCGTCCTTGTCTTCGAGGATGAACTGGCGCTCGTCGTCGTCGTCTCCGCAGTAGTACATCGAGTCCTCCTCGTGCGTCAGCCCGCGCAGTTCCTCGCGGCGCTTTTGGAACGCGTCGGACATATACTTCTGAAAGAGGAGACCGAGAACGATGTGTTTGTACTCCGCGGACTCGACGGGGCCGCGCAACCCCTCGGCGGACTGCCACAGGCTCGTCTCGAATGCCCCGTCGTCGCCGTTAATACTCATACCCCAACCACCGGAGTTGGGGGCCTTCAATTTTGCCTACTGACCGCTGTGGACGCCACCGGAGACACAAGCGCACCACTCGGCGGTATCGGCCGGCGGCGTCCGCGCGCTCAGTCGTCAACGATCGATTTTCCGGTTGCCGTCCCAAAGAGTCGCCCCTGTCTCCGGCTGGGCGTCTGCCCTCGCGTCCCGGCCTTGTGCACTTGCGCCCTCCCGCCGCCGTGCGCCCGCCCGCGGCGCAGTTCTGACTCCTCTCATCCGTCCGGCAGCATTTTTTCAGGTGCGGTATAGTCGTGCTAGAGTGGGGTTTGACGTCTTCACCCACACACTCGATCGTGCGCTGTCGTGCGATCGAAGAGCGATCAGTTGCAAACGCTACTATAGCTACAGAGACACAGTGAGCCTCAGTTGTCGGTGTCTACGTTGTCGTTGTGAACAAATTATAGATCTGATATATCTACTGTATCATCTTGAAAACTATACTTTTAGAGAGCAGCTGTTGTATCCCGTGTCTCCCAGTGGCACAATCGAGATCTATCCCCATGCTATGCGTTATTTAGTGGCGTTACACGATCGACGAGAAACGCGGCGTTAACGAGACGCAGTACGCCTCGCTCGTACACCGGAACGCAAAGCGTTCTGTGGATGCTGTCAACGTCGTTTTCTTCCTGCGTTCGCGGAAGAACGAGTGAACGAGGAGATTATGGTAGCGTTTGCAGGTCTTCGCTCACTCGGCCGTGCGCTGTCGTGCGATCGGATGCGAAATTGGTTGCAAACGCTCCTATATTTCCCCTCGCCCCGGTCTTTGTCTGGTGTGACCCATTCGTTCCGGGTCGTAGTAGCGTAGAGCCCAGATCGCCCGTCATTGAGTAGAGTCACCGTCTAATCGACTACAGCGTGGGTTGTCTTCGACCGTCCTCGGTCTGTGGATCGTCTTTGTGGGCCTAGCTGTGAGCGATGGTTCGAGCTCCAGTAACACCAAAAATTTAGAAAATAGAAACAATATTTGAAATTGATAATTATGTGGGGAAGAGCTCCATATCGAGCTTTATCAGTAGTCGCGCTGTCGCTTCTTGTTCTCTGAATCTATAGTAGCGTTTGCAAGTCTTTACACATTCGACCGCACGACGGCGTGCGGTCGGATGGCAATCAGTTGCAAACGCTGCTATCACTCGGTCTGGTCAAGGGTACTGTCGAAGAGATCGTTTTCGGATGTACATTAATATGCACAGCGTCCCAAAATTATGGTACGGTAGGGGAGGATCTGAATACTCAGCTTTGCCCGCAGCCGTGGTGTGGCTTCTCCCGCCACAAAACCCTAAATTGATCCTCCTACCTCCCAAAGAATTATATTATTCATTATCGTTACGGCGTAACATGGGTAATAAGAACACCCGGCAACAGAGGACAGCGTACCATTCCAACCGTCGTCAACTTCTGATGGCGTCCGCAGGACTCGGTTCTGTCTTCCTCGCGGGCTGTTCGTCGGGATCCAGCGGGAATAATCAGTCCGGTGGAGACTCGGATGGCTCGGACGGAGGCGGCGGTTCCGACGGGAGTTCGGACACGACGACGACGTCGGGCAGTTCGTCCAACCGGGTGACGATGTTGACATCACCACCGGGCACACTCGGCAACGCGATGGGGAACGGGATGATGTCGCTGTTCTCCCAAGAGACGGAGTACTCCGGGAGCGCCTCGGCCGGGAGTGGTTCGATACAGAACATCGTCGAGGTGATGCGCGGGGAGGCCGACCTCTCTCGCGGAGTTACGTCTGTCCTCTGGGCAGCGTACAACGGCGAGGACCCGGTCAACGTCGACGCAGAGTACCAGCCGTTACAGCTGATTTCCCACCAGTATCTTCGAGCCGCACTGGTGTGTAAAACCAGCGACGACTTCGAGTACGTATCCGACCTCTCCGGCAGCCCCGTTGCTCGCGGTCCGCAGGCGGCGTCGTTCCAGCCCGCGCTCGATCTGGCGTACAACGCGGTGATGGACGACCACAATGACGCGTATCAAGCGCCGAATGAGATGGCTCCGGCCCTCGCGGCGGGTAACGTCAAGGCCTCAATCATTATGAACACGAACGGCGCGATGCCGTCGTTCGCTCAGGAGGTGGCGTCGCGAAGCTCGACCCGGTTACTCGGCTGGAAGGAGGAGAACATCCAGCAGATTCGAGATATGGATAACGTTACCGGAGTGATGCAGGCGAACGACTTCTGGGACGGGGTCGACGAGTTCGTGATGTCGCCCGACACGTTCATGCCGTCGGTTAACTACTCGATGATCAGTTCGGCCGCCACCTCCTCGGAGGTCGTCTACACCTTCCTCGACACCATCTTCTCGAACCGCGACGGCCTGCCTGACATCCACGCGGGCTTCGGGCCGTGGACTGACGAGGAGTGGTATACACGACTGGTCGATCCGCGGATTCCATTCCACCCGGGCGCGGCGGAATTCCTTCGAGACAACGACCTGTGGAGCGACGATTTCCAGGAAGCCGACGTCTGAACCGCTTCCCGCCTTGGCAGCTGGTACCCCCGTTACCGACAGATAGGTACCGATCCCTATGACACAAATATCTCTCACGCAAGTGGTACAGCACGTCCGCGAAAGCGGTCGGAAGCCGTTCTCATCGATTTCAGGACTCGCCGGTGTCCTGCTGTCTGGACTCATTGTTTGGTACACGTTCTACGGCACGGCGATTCCGCGACGAATGCAGGCAAATCTCGTTCTCGGTGCCTGCATTCTCATCTATTACTTCCATCAGGCCTACGAACGCCGCGAGGGCGCCGACACCCTCACTCGTCGTGATCAGGTCGCCATCGCTTGGTTCGCCGTCGCCGGGATCGCCGGCACTGTCGCCGCCGGCTACGTTCACCTGAACTACTACAACTGGCTCGACAACTCGCGACTGTTAGTGTACAACAATTCCGATCTCGTCGTCGGTGCGACCGTTATGATTCTGGTGCTCGACATCACCTACCGGTCGTTCGGGAGGGCACTCAGCGGCGCCGTCATTCTCGCTCTGCTGTACGGGGTCGTCGGCGAATCACTGCCGGGGATGCTCCAACACCGTGGGTTAAGTATCTCCGAGTTGATCGCCCGTGAAACAATCGTTTTGAGCGGTGTCTACGGGAGCCTCCTCCAGATCGCGGCGACGTGGGTCGCGATTTTCATTCTCTTCGCGGGATTTGTCGAGGCCCACGGCGGTTTCAATTTCATTCGTCGACTGGGGTTGCGCGTCGCGACGCTCTCGCGGAGTGGGATCGCACAATCGTCGGTCATTTCGAGTATGGTCGTCGGAATGCTGACCGGTGGCGCGGCGGTCAACGTCGCCCTCACCGGCTCGTTCACGATCCCCCTGATGAAGGAGTACAATATCCCGCCGCGTTACGCCGCCGCGATCGAGTCGATGGCGAGTAGCGGCGGTCAGATCCTCCCGCCGATTATGGGTCTCGCGGCGTTCCTCATCGCTGACTTCATCGGTATTCCGTACGCCGATGTCATCGTCAGCGCGACTATTCCGGCTCTCCTGTTTTACGGTCTCGTCGCCGTCAGTGTACACATTCTCGTGATCTCTTCGGGGTGGAGCCCCGAAGTCGACGAGGAAGACCTCATGAAGGGTCTGACTCACAATCGGAAGCGATTCGC
Organism: Halobellus sp. GM3; assembly: GCF_052545375.1. Classification (NCBI taxonomy): domain Archaea; kingdom Methanobacteriati; phylum Methanobacteriota; class Halobacteria; order Halobacteriales; family Haloferacaceae; genus Halobellus; species Halobellus sp. GM3. Next base: position 228,881 of record NZ_JBQWLT010000007.1, read on the forward strand.
AGCCGAAGGGCTTCAGTATCTGCTCCCACTCATTGTACTAATGTACTGTCTGATCGTCCTACGGCTGCCGATTATGCTGTCCGGTGGGTATACGATCGGTACGTTCCTGCTTCTCCGGATACTCTACGATATCAGCCCGTTAAACCCCGGGGAGCCCGACAGGGAAATGGCGACGGATCTCGTCCGGGACACCATCGAGGGGCTCCGACTCGGCGCAATACGACTGGCGCCCTTCGTCGGCTTACTCGCCGCGCTCGGGATGATCGTCACGGTTCTGGGATACAGCGGTCTCGGCCTTCGAATCGCCACGTCAACCCTGATCGCTGGCGGAGGATCGTTCGTCGTCATACTCCTGATTGCGATGGGTGTCAGCCTCCTGTTCGGGCTCGGAATGCCGACGCCGGCGGCCTACATTCTTGTGGCGGCAGTGCTGGCGCCCGCACTCATCCAAGTCGGGCTTCCGGATCTGACGGCCCATCTATTCGTGTTCTACTTCGCGCTGCTCTCGGCTATCACCCCGCCCGTTGCCGTCGCCGTCGCTGTCGCATCGGAGATCGCCGAAGCCGACTTCCTCCAGTCGGTGAAGGCGACGCTCGTTCTGGGAGGGCCTGCGTTCGCGATCCCGTATCTCTTCGTTGCGAATCCCGCACTGCTCACGTGGGCGTTTCCCGACGTCATCATCGAGGCCGGTCTGGTCGGGATCGGGATGCTCGGACTGGTATTCAGCCTCACTGGATCAAACGGCGCGACGGCGTACTCACTGCCACAGCGCGCCGTGTTCTTCGTTCTCTTCCCTGTGATCGGTTTCGTTCCGAGCACGGTCGTCCGCGTTGTCGCAGCGGCCTTGGTCGTCGTGCTTGGGTTCCGCGGCTGGATCGCCGGTCGCCTGCCCGTCTTTGACCCGAGCGAGCAGTAACGGATCCCCTCTTTTTGAGAACTCACACGACCCGATTCCACGGTTCTTCGCCACTGGACAGCCGAGAGACGTTCGTCTCTACGAGGTCAGCGACGAGCTCGTGGAAGTGATTCGCCTGTCCCGCCATATGCGGCGTAACGATCACTTCCTCCATCTCCCAGAGCGGCGAGTCCGCTGGAAGCGGTTCCTCCTCGAAGACGTCGAGTGCGGCCCCCGCGATCTCGTCAGTCTCGAGGGCGACCTCTAGGGCGCGCTGATCGACAATCTCGCCGCGGCTCGCATTGATCAGGAACGCATCGTCGCGCATCGCCTCGAACTCCGATTCGCCGACGAGGCCACGGGTCTCCTCGGTAAGCGGCATCGACAGCACGACGAATCGAACGTCTGTGAGCGCCTCCTGAAGCCGGCGAACGTCGTACACGCGGTCGACGCCGTGTGCGTTCACGGGCCGGATATCGACGCCGGTGACGTCCATCCCGAGTGCGGCCGCTCGCGTAGCTATCCCGCTTCCGATCTGTCCCATCCCGACGACGCAAGCGGACGAAGAGCCGATGGTGAACGGTCGTTTCCACGGGATCCGTTCCCAGACTTGATCCTCCTGTTGCCCGTGGTATGAGTGCAGACCTCGGGCAAGTGATAAGAGATACCCGATCGTCGTTTCTGCAACCATATCCGTGGGGAGTCCCGTACTGTTCGTGAGCAGGACGCCAGCCGCATCGTATTCGGCGAGTGGATAGTCGTCATACCCCGACCGGATCTCATGGACCCACTGTACGGTCTCAATAAATGTGTCGTCGTGGCCGAGTGTGACAACCGCGTCGCAGCCGTCGAGCGTCGATTCGTCCACTACTGTCACCGCCGGGTCGATCCGAGGATCGAGAGTATCTCTCAGTTGAGCGGGTGGGAACGGGTGATCGAACGTATCGTAGATTCCGATCGATTGAATTTCTGGAGTTTCTGAGTCCATCGTGAGGTTGCTCTACGGGAGTACGAATAACTATTGGGACACTGTTGAGACCGAGCGGGGAAAACGAATACCGTGACTCTGCGGACACCGGGGTCAGGATCAGATGGTGACGTATAGTTCGCCGTCCTCGACTTCGACCTCGTACTGTTCGAGTTCGATATCGTTCTTCCCGATGTGCTCGCCGGTCTCGATTTCGTACTCCCAGCCGTGCCATGGGCAGGTGACAGTCATCTCATCGGAAATCCGCTTCGTTGTTCGCTCTCCCGGCTCGCTGGGTTCCGCTACGATCTTGCCGCCGAACCGTCCGGTACAGGCGGGGCCCCCCTGATGTTTACACTCGTTTTCGAGCGCATAGTAGTCACCGTCGACGTTGAACAGGCCGATAGACGTCCCGTTTGCCACCACAATCTCGCGTTCTCCGGGCTGTATCTCGTCGGTGCTCCCAACGTGGACCCGGCTCATATCTCCATCACCTCCTCTGCCGTTCCGCTGAGAATCCGGGCCTTTTCGGCTTCACTCAGGAACTCGCGATCGGTGATGACGCTTGGCCGATCGTAATCCCAGTGGGGATAATCGGAGGCGTACATCAGGCGATCAGCACCGCCGATCATCTCGATGACGTGTTCCAGATGCTCCTCGTTCTCCGGAACTTCCAACGGTTGGATACCGTAGTAGAACTCCTTCATGTACTCACTCGGCAACTTCTCGAGAACGGGCGCTTCAGAGGGTCGTTTGAGGTACTCCGCGTCGAGACGATGCATAATATTCGGTATCCAGAAAATCCCTGATTCCTGAAACATAATGTCCAGATTGGGGTATTTCTCCGGTATCCCTTGGACAACGAGGCTCACGACCTGCGCCATATTGTTGAACAGGAACCCGAGCGTGTGCGTCTCGATGAACTCCTCGTACCCCTTGATGTGGAACTCTTCGAGACCGGCGCCGCCGGTGTGGAAGTTAACGGGAAGTCCCTTTTTCTCACAGATGTCGTAGATCGGCTCGTAGCGTCGATTGCCAAGCGGAGGCTCCGGGCCGGCGGTTATCATACACAGGCCCACGATTCCGTCCTCGTCTGCGTACTCGTCGACGAGTTCGACAGTGTACTCGGGGTCTTGAAACGGCGCCGGAATCATCGTGTAGATTCCCTCGGAAGGATCGACCACTTTGTCGAGCATATACTCGGTGTAGGTCTTCGAGAGTTTGTTCATCCGCTCGTCATCGCCTCGAATCCGACCGAACGTGAGGACCTTCTGTGAGAGAACAACGCAGTTGTCCAGACCGAGGTGGTCCATAATCGGCGGGATGTCTTCGGGCCCCATCTCCTCGGGATAGGTAACTTCCGGCCGCTGAATCCGACCGAACACGTTCCGACTGCCAGTACTCGAGGGATAGAGACTCACCGGAGCGCTCCCCGATGCCTCGGTCGCCTCCCCGGTCGTGGTCGACTTGAAACGCTCTTTCCAAGGGTCGTCGTCATCGAGATACGTGGCCAGTTCGCCTAAGTCCTCCAGATAATGAGCATCTGCGTCGGTAACGGTATACTGTACCATACAGAGAAGCATAGAGTTGAGTTATTTAATACTTTTGGGCAACCTTGTTTTTCGTGAGGAGAGATACCAGAGTGTGACAGAGACAGAATCTTTCATCGAGCGACGTGAGCGGGAAATACGAACGCAGGGAGCTGTCGTTCCGTTCGAATTTTCGGTGCTGGAGTCGACGGCACTGGAGAGTCTCCCCGCCGAGGCCTGTGCGTTCGTGGCGGGCGGCGCGGGGTCCGGGAAAACGAAGGCTGCGAACGAGGAGGCCTTCGATGACTGGGGCATCCGTCCACGGGTATTCCGAGACGTTGCCGACCGGACCCTCGAATGCGAGATTTTCGGCATCTCCCTCCCTGCTCCCGTTGTACTCGCACCGATCGGCCAGCAATCGATGTACGACGACCAAGGAGAACTGGCGAGTGTGCGAGCGGCAGGTTCCTTGGACGTCCCGTTCACGTTGAGTACGCCGTCGTCGTATTCGATCGAGGCGGTCGCCGATGCAAGTCCTGACGTCCCTACGTTCTTTCAACTGTACTGGACGGCGGACTGGGACGTCACCGAGAGTTTGCTGAATCGAGCCGAACGGGCGGGTTACAGCGCTATCGTACTTACTGTCGACTTTCAGGTGTCCCGGTGGATGCCTGAAGTCATCCGCCAACCGGAGGGGGAGGCGAAACAAGCAGAGTTTCGGTTCGCCAATCTCGAGTCCGACCCTGTAGCCGCGCCGGGGAGGGACGAGGAACACACTGTTGGGCGGGATCGGTCCGTGACGTGGGAAGACCTCGTGTTCCTCAAAGAGCGGACCGAGCTTCCGATAATCGTGAAAGGTATTTGTCACCCTGATGATGCGAAGCGGGCGCTGGAATACGGTGCTGATGGAATCGTGGTTTCAAATCACGGCGGTCGACAGATCGACGGGGCCGTAAGCGCTGTATCTGCGCTGCCGTCTATCGTTGATGTAGTTGACGGCGATATTCCTATTCTCTTCGACAGCGGGATCCGGAGCGGCGGTGATATTTTCAAGGCGCTCGCCCTGGGTGCAGATGCCGTCTTCCTCGGACGGCCATACATTTATGGTCTCACCCTCGCCGGCGAACGCGGTGTTTACGAGGTTCTACACAATGTAATCGCTGAACTAGATAGCGTGCTCGGACTCGCCGGGTACGACGATATTCGAGATCTAGACACGACGTCCCTCGTCTGAGCGACGAGTAACACCCGCTTCTGGTCGATCGGTCTTGCAGGAGGAGTTACGCAGAGAGACTGCTGTACTCGTTGTCTCGTAGCACCGTTTCCGCTATTAGTGGAAACACTCTCCATATCTGCCACCATTTAAAATACTATTACAAATATAATCCCGTAATTGTAAATTTCACTATATTTATTTGCGGTATTACCGGATACGGAATACGGGACGAATTTGGGTAAATTTAACACTTCAGTGGTCGTGGAGGCGAATATGGTCGTCGATTCGGTCAAATTGGCATTCAGTATACTCGGATTCGTGCGATCGGAAAACGGAGCTGGTGTGTCAGCAGTTGCGGACCGGTTTGATATCCCCACGAGTACAGCGTATGACCACCTCTCGACGCTGTACGAGCTAGAATACGTCACGAAAGAGGACAGCCAATACAAATTGGGCCTCAACGCGTTCCATCTCGGCTCTGGGGCAAAAGCCTCGACTCAGATCAGTAGCTCGGGGCTGGAAATAGCGGACCGTCTCGCCGATCAAACCGGTGAAAACGTGTTGCTAGTCGCCGAGGAGTTCGGCTTTGCGTTTTATCTCCATCGAAGCATCGGGGAGTACGGCATCGAGACACGCAATTTCTTGGGTGATAAGCAGTTCCTTCACTGTACCGCCAGTGGGAAAGCAATTCTGGCGAACTTACCGGCGGATCGAGTAGAAGAGATCATAGAGCGACACGGGCTTTGCGAACGCACTGAGCATACGATAACGGACCGAGACGAACTCCTCGAGGCGCTCGATAACGTTCGTAACCAGGAGTACGCACTCAGCAACCAGGAGACAGCGATCGGTACCGCGGGGATTGCCGCTCCCGTGATCGTCGATAATTATGTTTACGGTGCAATCGCGGTCACAGGCCCCACAAAACGAATCTGGCGTGAGGAGACGAAGCAGAATATTATCAAGGCGGTGCTAGAGGCATCGAACGAAATTCAGCTCCGGATTATGTATCAATAGTTTCAACCCAGATACTGAGTCCCTTTCCCGGGATCTTGTACGTAATCCACACAGTAATTGACGTCCGCGTACGGACAACTTCTGGCACACCGGATATGGGACTTCACCTGTTCCTGCCGAATGATGTGAGCGTTTTCACCCATAGATTGTCGAAGCGCCTGAGGACCATCTTGCTCACACCAAGCAGTGCCAGATTGCTGCCGGGAAGAGGAGGGTCAGCGGAAGACGCGATCGGCGACTACGACCGCCGAGATGCGGCTGATGGCACGGGCGTGGTAATTTCGGCGTGAGTTGTGGGTCGTGATTCGTTGATACTGTGGGTGATTATCAGCCGTTCGGCGGTCCTCCATCGAGTCTTACGCTGACGCCTAACTACACACGACCGTCCCCGGCCAGACGCAAAGCCTAATAGGATATCTGATAACAATACCCTATGTCACAGCAGGGAGTCGAACACCGCGGGATGTACGTCGACGGCGAGTATCGGGACGGGGCGAGTACGTTCACTGTCGAGGATCCCTCCACTGGGGAGGCGATCGCCTCCGTCGCCGACGCGGGCGAGGCGGGCGTCGACGCCGCGCTCGAGTCGGCCAGACGGGCTCAAGTGGAGTGGGCCGCGATGGATCCCATCGACCGCGGGCGCGTCCTCCGGGAGGTCGCGCGGGCCTTCGAGGAGCACGTCGACGAACTCGCGGAGATCGCCACCCGGGAGATGGGTCGGCCCATCGGGCAGTCGAAGGGGCTGGTCGGCAACGC